>NZ_JBQSWU010000021.1:0-75378 GCF_052377485.1 Glutamicibacter sp. AOP38-B1-38
CTCCTGAAGGCGGCGCTGGAACGCTCAGTCGATGCTGCCAGATACTGGCAGGAACCGGATGGCGAGGACACGCTGTTGGCCGCGCCGGTGCTCGCGGAGCCGCTGCAACGAATCGCTGGACACATTGCGGACTCCGGCAATGCGCAATGGTGGTGTGCGCCCGTCGATCTGCGCTCACAGTTTCACGTGGAATTTGATCAACTAGATCCCAGCGCTTCGGTGACACTCGCAGACCGCAGCGTGGCCAACGAGCTCAAGCGCTGGAAGGAACTGCTGATCCTGACCGAGGCACGTTTCGCCGCCGAAAAGCCGACACCGGCCAGCGCAAACCTCGGTGGCGATTGGTGGTCAATGCCCAGCATGAACCTCGTGGCCACCAGCGGAATTTTCGCCGACAAACAGCCGTTGGGCTTGAGCTGCGTCGAAGACGGTTTCGGCTGGGAACAAGCGGTGACCCGAGCGGCGAGCGTGCCGCCCTCGGTGCGGATACTGGAGATCTCTTTTGCCGCCGATTGGGTTCGGTTGTGCCGCAAATACGGCATCGAGGTCACCGCGGGCAAACGCCATGACTGGTATCGAACCACCGGCCGCGACGGCTCCTGGGTGATGCCCGACTGGTCGCTGGTCGCGCAGCACTACGACGGCGTGCATCTGAGCGTGGCCGGATATCTGGGCCTTGCCGGAGAATGCCTTGAAGTAGACGAAAATTTCGCCAGCGCGATCGCCGGATGGGACCCGGATAAGACCTATTGGTTCACCGATGAAATCAGATTCTATGCGGAACCCGTGAATTGGAGCTGCCTGGATACAAACAGCGAGGCGCGCCGTTGGGTTTGCACGACGGGACAATAGAATTCATGAGCAGGTCACGGGCGCAGCTGAACGGCCGGAAATCTGGTGCAATGGAAGCTATGACTGAAGCGAAATCCGAAAACCTGGCCGCTGCTACCGAGATCCTGCTGCAATTGCGCTGGTCGGATCAGGACGCATTGGGGCATGTGAACAATGCCCGCATCGTCACGCTGATGGAAGAGGCACGCATTCGCTGGACTCGTGAAGACGGCAAAACCGGCCGCTTCGAATTCGGCACGGTCGTCGCCTCGATCCAGGTCGACTACCTGCGCCCGCTCTACTACCAGCCGGAAATGCTGATCCGCATGGGGATTACCCGCATCGGGACCAAATCCTTCAGCGTACGCGGGATCGGCTATCAGGAGGGTCATCCGGTCTTCGACTCGACAACGGTGATGGTGCCTTTGGCCGCGGATGGCAAGTCCTCCAGGGCCCTGAGCGAATTCGAACGGGTTTGGCTTGAAAACTCAGTGATTGACTCGCACGCCTAAGCCCTACCCAGCGTAAATGAGCAGTGGCCCCAAGTGAATCTACTGATTCTCTTGGGGCCACTGGCCGGTGTTGGCGCGAACCGCTACTTTGCGGGGTCCTGCGCGGCGTACTCATCCAAGACCTTCTTGCCAATCTTGAACGCGACATTCGCTGCCGGGACCGAACAGTAGATGGCGCACTGCAGGAAGACTTCCTTGATTTCCTCGGAAGTCATTCCGTTGCGCAGGGCGGCATGCACATGCATTTCAAGCTCTTCCCAGTAACCGCCGGCAATCATGGCGGTCAGCGTGATGGCGCTGCGCGTGGTGCGCGGCAGGCCGTCACGGGTCCAGATGGTGCCCCAGGCGTAGCGGGTGATCATTTCCTGGAATTCGTCGGTGAACTCGTTCGAATTCTGGGTGGAGCGGTCCACGTGCTCGTTGCCGAGTACTTCGCGGCGAACCTCCATTCCCGCGTCGTAGGCATCGCCGGGCAGTCGTTGTGAATCAGGCATATCAGCGGCTCTCTTAATTAATTGGCCAAGAAGAACTCAGCCAGCAAGGCTGCGGTCTCTTCGGGTGCTTCGGCCGGGGCCATGTGACCTGCGGAATCGATGACCGCCATGGTTCCGTGGGGTGCATTTTCGGCGATGAACTGAGCGTCCGCTGGAGGGCAGACCTGGTCCTGTGCGCCGTTGACGGCGATGATCGGATCGGTGGTTGCGATCAGCTGTTCGCGCACGTCGAAACCGGCCAGCGCGCCGCAGGCGTGTGCGTAGGCAAAGCGGTCCGCGTCCTGCAGGCTGTGCAGCAGGTCGGTGGAGATCACCGGCTCCTTCTCGATGAATCCGGGTGCGAACCAGCGTTCGGCGGACCCGGCGACCATGGTCGGGGTTCCGGCTTTGGCCACCAGTTCGGCACGTTCGGTCCAGCCCTCGGGGGTGCCGATCTTCGCTGCGGAGCAGATGGAAGACAGTGCGTTGAAGTAACCCGGGTAGTCCACGGCCAGTTGCAGCGCGGTGGCGCCGCCGAGTGACACACCGGCGTAGTACAGCTTGCTGCCTTCGGCGATAATGCCATCGGCACGCAGTGCTTCGACTACCTTGGTGACACCGGTGGCCAGCTCAGACAGGGAGAATGCTTCGGTGGATGGCTTGCTTTCGCCATGCCCCGGAAGGTCCCAGGCGATGACCTGAAACTTTTCCTTGAGGTAAGGCAATGCCGGGGCCCACAGCGGCAGGACGGCGGTGCCCAGCGACGGGCCAACGATGAGGGTGGGAAGTTCCTTGTTGGTGTGCAACAGGGAGGGGGTTAATTGTGGGACTGCCATAGTTCCTTCCGTGCCGAGTATTCGGCGAGTACGGTTTCGGTGAAACGATCCGCGGCACCGAGGTAGCCGGCGGGATCTAGTAATTCGAAGAGGTCTTGGTCGCTCAGATCATGCATTGGTATTTCCAAGCGCAATAGCTCGCGCAGGGAAATATCATCCTCCAGGCTGCGGCGCACCAGCGACTGGATGGCGGGCTTGCCGCCGGAGACCAACGGAGCCAGAACGGTAGCGAGGCGTTCGGAGAGCACAGCATCCCCGCCCAGTGCGAGGTTCCGCTCGATGGCTGGAAGATTTACGATGAGCCCGTTGGCGAGGGAAGACCCATGGAACGCTGCGCCCGAAGCCAACCGGGCCAGTTCGCGCAGTGCGTTCCATTCGGAGTGCCAGCCGCCATCCGGACGTTCATCTACGGCGGTGCCGGCAGCGGTGAACAGCGTGGAGAGCAACCCGGGGGAGCTGAACGCAGCATTGCGCAGCAGTATCGAACGTACCGGATTCTGCTTTTGCGGCATGGCCGAGGACCCGCCCTTACCGGCTTCGCGTGGTTCGGACAGCTCGCCGATTTCCGGCCGGGAGGCGGTAAGCACATCTGCGCCGAAGGTCCCCAGTGCGGCAATGGTTGCGGCCAGTGCTGAACCGATCTGCACAATGGGCATCCGGTTGGTGTGCCATGGGGTGCCAGGATCCGACAAGCCCATCAAGCGCGCCAAATCCGTGCTCAGTTGCTGGCTGGTCGCTGGTGCCCCGGTTCGGCTCGACAGGAACTGCTCGAGGGAAGCGAGGGTTCCCACTGCGCCGCCCCACTGCAGGGACAGCTGCTTCGATGCGGATTCCAGCTGCTGCTCGGCGCTGAGCACGGCCGAAAGCCAGCTGGCAGCCTTCCATCCAAGAGTGGTTGGCAGCGCGTGCTGGGTCAGCGAGCGGGCAATGCAGATCGTCCCGCGATTGGCCTGCGCCAGGTGAGCCAGTCCCTGCGCGGCACGGCGCAAATCTGCCAACGTCTGGCCGGCAGTCTTGGACAGAACCAGCATCAAGGCGGTGTCGATGATGTCTTGGCTGGTGGCCCCGCGGTGCAATGAGGCACTTGCAGATTTTGGCGCACCATCGGCGTTGAGCAACTCGCGCATCATGCCCAAGAGCGGGATCAAGGCATTGGCTCCATCAGGAGTTTTGGAAGCCAGCAAGGCCAGATCGTAGCGCTCTACCTTGGACACTGCCCGAACGGCCTGCGCGTCTTGGCCGGTGCACAGGCCTGCTTCAGCCTGGACTTGCACCCAACCGGCCTCAACATCCAGCATGGCCTGGACGAAAGCCGCATCGCTGGCCAGGGCCGCTGCCGCAGTACCAGCCCATGTGGGGGCCAGTACGCCGTAGTCTGCGCCATCCATTCGGTGCCTCGATTCTTAGCTGTTGAGCGTGTAAGCCGTCTATCTAGAACTCTAATGCCCGGCAACGGGCAGAACCCCGCCGGGTGCTCCAACGCCCGTAACAGTGCGGGCGCCGGGGCAATCCAGCGGGGTGGCTTGGAATTTCCTAGCTTTCACGCGGGTAGGAGAGGAACACCGTCTCGTTCTCGCCCTGCAGCCGGATATCGAAGCGCAGCGAGCCGTCCGCTTCGCGGGTGGCAATCAGCGTGGAGCGTTCTGCTTCGCTCAGCGATGCCAGCAGCGGGTCAGCGGCCAGCGCTTCGGTGTCCTCCGGCAGGTAGATGCGGGTGAACAGCCGGTTGAGCAGTCCGCGGGCGAAGACCGTGAGCATGATGAACGGTGCCTTGCCCGCTTCGGTGGCGCCCGGGTTCACGGTGGTGAAGGTGTAATGCCCGACGTTGTCCACCGCCACGCGGCCCCACCCGGTGAAGGTGTAGCCGTCGCGGACCAGCGAGCCATCGCGCGAGACGACATTGCCGTGCTCGTCGGCCTGCCAGATTTCCAGCAGCGCGTCCGGGATGACCTCGCCCTTGCCATCGGTGATGACCCCGTGCAGGCGCACCGAGCGGGGATTGGCCTGGCTAACCAGCTCGTTGTCCTTCTCGAAGGGCAGCGCGTATCCGTAGAACGGGCCAATGGTCTGTCCCGGAGTCGGGACGAGTTTCAGTTCAGGTGCCTGTGCCATTTAGTGCTCTCCCTCTTCGTCTTCCATCCAGGTGCGGTTGCTGCCGGTGAGCACGATGTCCCAGTTGTAGCCGGTGGCCCATTCGTGGCTGGTGAGCGAATGGTCGTAGGTGGCGACCAGGCGCTCGCGGGCCTTCGCATCGGTGATCGACTGGTAGATCGGATCCAGCGCGAACAGCGGATCGCCCGGGAAGTACATCTGGGTGATCATGCGCTGGGTGAAGTCGGTGCCGAACAGCGAGAAATGGATGTGCGCCGGGCGCCAGGCATTGTGGTGGTTTTTCCACGGGTAGGGTGCCGGCTTGATGGTGGTGAAGGAGTATTCGCCGTTCGGGCCGGTGATCGCCCGTCCCACGCCGGTGAAGTTCGGGTCGATTGGGGCCGGATGCTGGTCGCGCTTGTGGATGTAGCGTCCGGCGGCGTTGGCCTGCCAGATTTCCACCAGCTGGCCGGCCACCGGGCGGCCATCGCCATCGAGCACGCGGCCGGCAACGACAATGCGCTCGCCGATCGGCTCGCCGTTGTGCTGGATGGTCAGATCCGATTCCAGCGCATGCACGTCGCGCTGGCCGAAGGCAGGGGAGTGCAGCTCAATGGTTTCCGGGTCTGCGTGGTGCAGGTTCTTGGTCGGGTGGCGCAGCAGCGAGGAGCGGTAGGGCGCGAAGTCGATGCGCGGCTGGGTTTCGGCTTTCTTGCCGGCCAGGACCTCCTGGCGGTAGGCCTCGTGGAGATCGGCGATCTCGCCGCTGATTTCTTCCTGGCTGGCGGTGGTTGCCGCAGGGTCCAGAAGATGCGAGTTGTTGAAGGACTCGGCTTCGGTGCGGTCCTGCGGTGCGGTTTCGGTGCTCATTGCGGGCTCCTTTCTAAGGTGCGGAGGATGGTTAGAGGTTCTAGGCGTGGGGCCAGCCGGTGTAGGACTCGGCCAGGTACTGCTGGCCGAACCGCGAAGAGGTGACGGTTTCCAGCTCGCCCAGGGCGCGCTTGGCCATGAACGGGTCGCCGCCCACCGGGGTGTGCAGCATGGAGGTCATCCAGTAGGAGAAGTTCTGTGCCTTCCACACCCGCTTCAGCGCGAGGTCCGAGTAGCCTTCCAGCAGCTGGTCGCTGCCGGTGGAGAAGTAGGAATCCAGCGCCTCGAAGAGCACCTTCACATCGGCGAAGGCCAGGTTCAGGCCCTTGGCTCCGGTGGGCGGGACGGTGTGCCCGGCGTCGCCGATCAGGAACAGGCGCCCGTGGGAGAGCGGTTCGCGCACGAATGAGCGGAAGCCCAGCACGGTCTTGTCGAAGATCGGCCCGGTTTCCAGCTGGAAGTTGTCCGGCCCGTCCACGCGCTTTTGCAGTTCGGCCCAGATGCGGTCATCGCTCCAGGCGTTCACGTCCTCGTTCGGGTCGCACTGGAAGTACATGCGCTGCACGGTTTCGCTGCGCTGGGAGATCAGCGCGAAGCCATGCGGGGAGTTGGCGTAGATCAGCTCGGGTGCGGACTTCGGCGCTTCGGTGAGGATGCCGAACCAGGCGAAGGGGTAGGCGACCTTGAAGTCCTGTTTGACGGTCTCGGGCATCTGGCGGCGGGCGAAGGAGCGCGAGCCGTCGGCACCGACGATCACATCAGCGTGCACTTCGAACTCGGTGCCCTCGGCGTCGGTGAAGCGGAACTTCGGGGTGGTGGTCTCCATGTCGAGGATCTCGGTGACCTCGCAGGAGTAGCGCACGTCGCCCTGGTCGCGGTGGCGGGCCGCGGACAGGTCCACGAACACCTCGTTCTGCGCGTAGAGGGTGACGGTGGCGTCCACCAGGTCGCGGAAGTCCAGCGGGTGGGATTCGCCATTGAAGCGCAGGTCGATGCCGGCGTGCTCGTCGCCGTGGGTGAGCACGCGGCCGTCGACGCCCGACTCGGTGAGCATCTGCACCGCTTGGGCTTCGAGGATTCCGGCGCGATGCGTATTGCGGATAGTTTCGTGGTCGCGCATTTCCACGACGATGTTATCGATGCCGGTCTTGGCCAGCAGATGCGAAAGCATGAGCCCGGCCGGACCGCCGCCGATGATGCCGACCTTGGTCTTGAGGATGCGTGGATTCTGGACCATGGGACCTTGCCTTGCTGTCGTCTGGGCCATGTCCCGCGCGGCCGGCTGCGTTGCCGGGCCGGGTCAGCTGGCCGAGGGAAGTATCGGGGAACTTCCACAAGCATGCGATGCAGGTGACCTGGCCGACAGCCACGTTCTCAATGAATGAGAATAATCAAGGAATGGCTACTGCGTTTCGGCCAACGCCACGCGGGATAGCAGGTCGCGCAGCTGGAGACGTTCATCGGGGGTGAGCGCCTCGAGGGTTTCATTTTCGTTCGCCTTGGTAACCTTCCTGGCCTGCGCGTAGAGCTCGCGCCCGGCGTCCGTGGCCACGATGACCTTGGAGCGGCGATCCTTGGGATCCGGCATGCGCGTGACCAGCCCGCTGGATTCCAAGCCGTCCACCAGAGGGACGATCTGGCTGGGATCCAAGGCCAGGAATTCTGCCAGATCGCGCTGGGTTGGCACGATGTCGCTGCAGGCCAGCGAGAGCACCGAGTAGGACCGCACCTTCAAGCCCAGGGGCTTCAGTGCTTGGTTGGCCCGGCTTGATCCCAGGGAGCGCATGCGCGCCACCAGGAAGTTCAGCTCCTGCACGAGATCGCATTTCATGAACTGTTCTTCCTTCGCTGATTTGGCGGTGATTTTATTGCTCACTCCACTATCCCCACTTTTCATGAAAAAATAAACCATTGACTTTCTCAAGGATTAAAGATCTTATGTATGTAGTCAAGGTTCCCACTTTCTACCAAGGGGGAGCAATCGAAACACCCATTGAAATGGAGAACTCATGTCGCTAGCAGGAAAAGTTGCCATCGTCACCGGAAGCGGACGCGGACTGGGTCTGAGCTACGCGCAAGAATTGGCTCGCCAGGGCGCGGCGGTCATCATCAACGATGTTGACCCAGCTGCTGTGGAAGCTGCAGTTTCCTCCATTGCCGCAGCCGGCGGCAAAGCCGCCGGCATCGTCGCGGCCGTCGGCTCCACCGAAGCCGCCAAGGCGCTGGTGGCTGGCGCAGTCGAGAACTTCGGCCGCTTGGACATCCTGGTGACCAATGCAGGGGTGCTGCGCGACAAGTCGCTGCTGAAGATGACCGATGAGGATTTCGACCTGGTCATCAACGTCCACCTGCGTGGCACCTTCACTTGCGTCCGCGAGGCCTACGCCTACTTCAAGGAGAACGATATCCGCGGCCGCATTATTGCCATCGGTTCGCCTACCGGCCAGCGCGGCAACTTCGGGCAGACCAACTACTCAGCAGCCAAGGCCGGCATTGTGGGCATGGTGCGTACCTGGGCGCTGGAAATGAAGCGCGCCGGCATTGCCGTCAACGCAGTCATCCCGGTGGCTGCCACCGAGATGACCAAGACCGTTCCGTATTTCGCCAAGGCCGTCGAGGCCGACGAGCGCGGTGAGGCCATGCCTGACTTCTTCCGCAAGGACCTGGGCTTCGGCACCGCAGACGATGTGGCCGGACTGATCTCATTCCTGGCTTCCGAGGAAGCAGGCGGCATCACTGGCCAGGTCATTGGCGCCGGTGGCGACCGCCTGCAGCTGTGGAGCCACCCGGAGGCGATCGCATCGGAATTCAACGACGGCGGCTGGGACTATGCAACACTTCAGGAGCGGTTCCCCTTCGCGGGCAACCAGCAGTCCGTAGGCGAGAAGTTCCCGGAGCTTCCTGAGGAACTCCGTCCGGAACCAGCCAAGTAACCTCCGGAGGAAAACCCATGACTGCACGCTATGAATTAGGAGTCGACTTCGCGGCTTTGGATGCCATCGATATGCACGTGCATCTTGAAGTCGATGAATGCGGCCACAAGGCCATGCCGGAAGATCTCTTCGAGGCCTCGGCGGCGTATTTCAAGTCGGAAGACCGGACCCCGTCCATCGACAGCATTGCGCAGCTCTACCGCGAGCAGAAGATGGCAGCGGTGGTCTTCACCGTTGATGCGCGCACCGCACTGGGCCATGAGCCGAACTCCATCGACGACCTGGTGGAAGGCTGCGCGCGGAACAATGACGTGCTGATTCCCTTCGGTTCGGTGGATCCTCGCCGCGGGCAGCCGGCGATCGACGACGCGCGGTACCAGGCAGAAACCCTGGGAGTGCGCGGCTTCAAGTTCCATCCGTCATTGCAGGGCTTCGACCCGAGCGATGAGAGCTTCTACCCGCTCTGGGAGACGCTGCAGGAACTGGGCCTGCCCTGCATTTTCCACACCGGTCAGAATGGAATGGGCGCAGGGCTTCCCGGCGGGCGGGGCATCAAGCTGCGCTATTCCAATCCGCTGCTGCTGGACGATGTCGCCGCGGATTTCCCGCACCTGATCATCATCATGGCGCACCCTTCGGTGCCGTGGCAGGACGAGGCGAACTCGATTGCCACGCACAAGGCGAATGTCTACATCGACCTCTCAGGCTGGAGCCCCAAGTACTTCCCGGCCTCGCTGGTGAAGATGGGGAATAACGTGCTTTCGCGCAAGCTGCTGTTCGGCACCGACTTCCCGCTGATCACTCCGCAGAAATGGCTGGACGCATTCGCGCAGCTGGAGTTGAAGGATGAGGTCCGTCCGGGAATCCTGAAGGGCAACGCGATGCGCGTGCTGGGGGTGGAGGGCTGATGGAAGCCGTTGCCACCAGTGACTTCTACGGATTCAGGGACCTGCTCAGCGAGGCCGAGCGCAGCGCGCTGTCGCGCCTGCGCGGCTTGCTGGAAGAGCACGTGCGCCCGGTGCTCGACGAGTACTGGGAGTGCGGGGAATTCCCGGAGCAGATTGTCGCGCCGCTGGTCGACGCCCAGCTGATGGAACCAGCCGAAGTCCTCCAGGCCGGTGAGCGTCCCTCGGGCCTCTATGCCGGTTTCCGTAACTTCGAGCTGGGTCGCATGGATGCCTCGGTCGCCACCTTCTACAACGCGCAGTCGGGACTCTTCCGCACCACCGTGAATCTCGGCGGAAGCCCAGAGCAGGTGGCGCAGCTGGAACCGCAGATCACGTCCTTCGCCTACAAGGGCGTGTTTGCCCTGACCGAGCCGGAGCACGGCTCGGACATCGCCGGCGGGCTGGCAACCTCAGCCAAGCAGGAGCAGCGCAGCGGGGAAGACGGCTGGCTGATCAACGGGGCAAAACGCTGGATCGGCGGCGCCAGCCAGGCAGATGTGCTGGCAGTTTTCGCCCGCGACGAGGCCGACTCCCAGGTCAAGTGCTTCCTCGTGCCAACGGATGCACCCGGCGTGAAGATTAGCAAGATCCCGGGCAAGACCAGCCTGCGCATCATGCAGAACGCGGACATCGCGCTGTCCGGAGTCTGGGTCCCGGCTTCGGCCCGGTTGCAAAGGATCAACTCCTTCGCGGACGTCGCGGCTTGCCTGCGCAATATGCGCTCGGATGTCGCCTGGATTGCCACCGGCGTGTGCTTCGGTGCATATGAATCGGCCCGCGACTACGTCGCCAAGCGCAGCCAGTTCGGCAAGCCGCTGGGCTCCTTCCAGCTCATCCAGGAAAAGCTGGCGCATATGCTCTCCAATGCCACCGCCTGCCTGGCCATGGTGGTGCGGCTGACCCAGCAGCAGGAAGCGGGCATCTACCGCGACGAGAATTCGGCGATGGCCAAGATGTTCACGGCCCGGATGCTGCGCGAGACCGCGGCGCTGGCCAGGGAAGTATGCGGCGGCAACGGGATCTTGCTGGAGAACAGCGTGGCCCGCCATCACGCGGATGCCGAAGCCATCTATTCCTACGAGGGCACCCATGAGATCAATTCGCTGATCATCGGCCGGGCCATTACCGGCGTCAGCGCCTTCCGCTGACTTCTGCAGCACAGCTCATTAGCAATCAACCATTACAACATCAGGAGAAATACCATGGCACCGACCATTTTGGATTACGCAGACCTCGCCACCGCTGAGGGCAAGGACTTGGGCTACAGCGAATACCGCGTGGTCACGCAGGAGCAGGTCAACACCTTCGCTGACGCAACCGATGACCACCAGTGGATCCATACCGATCCGGAAAAGGCCAAGGACGGCCCCTTCGGCGGTCCGATCGCCCACGGCTACTTGACCTTGAGCCTCCAGATCGCCTTCTGGAGCGAGCTCTTCGACGTCACCGGCGTGAAGACCAAGGTCAACTACGGCCTGGAAAAAGTCCGTTTCCCATCGCCCGTGCCAGTGGGCTCCAAGGTCCGCATGAAGGCTCAAATCGCCGAGGTGGAAGAGGTCAAGGGCGGCTACCAGATCGCTGTGGACCAGGTGGTTGAGGTGGAGGGCGGCACGAAACCGGCCGTCGTCTCCCGCGGGATCTACCGCTTCTACGCCTAGCGCGCAGCACTGCTGGGCCTGTGCTGCACCGCATCGATCGACCTAACGAAAAGAGTGACAGATGTTGAATAAGGGGTTTGGCAACTGGATCCACCGGCGCCGGGTGAAGTCCGCGCAGCAGGATGCGGTGATCCATGCGGGGGTCAGCCTGAGCTACGCCCAGCTGGCCGAACGCATCGACAGGCTCAGCAGCGCCTTGGCGGCCCAGGGCGTTGTCCGGGGCAGCCGGGTGGCGTTCCTCGGCGCCAACCACGCCGCCTACCTGGAGACCATGTTCGCTGCCACGCAGCTCGGGGCGCTGTTCGTTCCGCTCAATGTGCGCTTGGCTCCGCGGGAACTGAACTTCGCCTTGCGCGACTCGGGCAGCGAAGTGCTGGTCTATGTCGAGAACTTCACCGCTGAAGCGAAAGCGGCAATTGAGGGCAGTCCGGTGAACCAGGCATGGGAAGTCGCGCTGATCCCCTGCGTAGACAGCTCCTACGAGCGGGCCTTGCAAGCCGGTGAGGCAACCCACCCGGACCTGGCCGTGGAACTCGAAGACCCAGCCATCATCCTGTATACCTCGGGCACTACAGGCACACCCAAGGGCGCGGTCCTCACCCACGCGAACATGACATGGAATTCCTACAATGTCATCGTGGACTACGACATCACCAGCACATCGGTGGTCCTGCTCATCGCTCCGCTATTCCATGTGGCGGCACTGGGCATGGGCGCACTGCCGGTGCTGCTCAAGGGCGGAACCGTTGTGCTGCAGGAGCGTTTCGAACCAGCGGCGGTCCTGGATGCTGTGGAACGCTACCAGGTCACTCAGCTTTCGGGAGTGCCAACCACCTTCCAGCTGCTGGCCGAGCATGAGAATTGGGCGAACACGGACTTATCCTCGCTGCAGATGCTCACCTGCGGCGGCTCGGCCGTGCCGCTGCGCGTGCTGGAAGCCTACGAAGCCCGCGGACTGGGATTCAGCGGCGGGTACGGGCTGACCGAAACCGCGCCGGGGGCCACGTTGCTGCAGGCGGTGCATTCGCGTCCGAAAATGGGTTCGGCCGGCTTGCCGCACTTCTTCACCGATATCCGTATCGCCGATTCACTGGGCAATGAATTGCCCGCCGGCGAGGTCGGCGAAATCCTGATCAGCGGTCCCAACGTCATCAAGGAATACTGGAACCGTCCCGAAGCGACGGCCGGGTCATTCTACGAACCCGACTGGTTCCGTTCAGGGGATATCGGGCATGTGGACGAGGAGGGTTTCCTGTTCATCTCGGACCGCCTGAAGGACATGATTATCTCCGGCGGAGAGAACATCTATCCGGCAGAAGTCGAGCAAGCCATCATGGAGCTGCCCGAAGTCGAGTCTGTCGCTGTCATCGGGATCCCGGATGACAAATGGAGCGAAGTGCCGCGCGCAATCGTCGTGCTCAAGCCCGGCAGCTCAATGTCCCAAGAAGGCATCGTGGCACATCTCGATGGCCGGTTGGCACGCTACAAGATTCCGCGTACAGCAGTATTCCTCGAGGAACTGCCTCGCACGGCCAGCGGCAAGATCCGCAAAGCGGATCTGCGCAAGCAGTACAGCTGAGGATTCTCAGCCCGGGCGCTTCCGGAAGCGTCCGAGCTGGAACGCGTTGGCCATCGGTCAGGATCTGGCCAGGAATCCCTGAAGTTAAATCGTTATAAGATCAACCATTGACTTTTTCAATGATTGATCTAGTCTGGATATGTGTCTCAAATCACACGCAATTCGCGGTCCGCCAATGGGGACCGGGGCACTGGCTTTCTAGGGGGAAACATGAATAAGCGCTGGTCTACACTGCTTGCAGGCGCGGCGGTCCTATCACTCGGCCTGGTGGGCTGTGGCGGAGGTTCGCTGTCCGGCTCGACGGAATCAGAGGGAAGCACATCCGCCGCCGCCGAGGATGGCTCGCTCACCAAAATCACCGTAGGCATTCTGCCAATCGCACCGTCGGTTGCAGTGCAGCAGGGCATCGACGCCGGGACCTTTGAAAAGCATGGCCTGGATGTAGAACTGAGCACTTCCAACGCCGGTGCGGCGATGCTCCCAGCGGTATCCACCGGAGAATTGGCCATTGCCGTGGGCAATCCGCTATCGGTGATGACCGCTGCGGACAAAGGCCTGGACATGAAGATCCTCACCGGCTATTCCGCTTCCAAGGCTGATGGGGAGGACGTCAATGGAGTAGTTGTGCGCAAGGACTCGGGCATCGGCGGCTGGGAAGATCTGGCTGGAAAAACCACATCGGTCAACGCGTTGCGTACCCAGGGCGACCTGACGATTATGGAATCCGCAGAAATGGCTGGAGCCAATCCGAAAGACCTGAAGTTCAGCGAAATGCCTTTCCCGGATATGGAGGCGCAGTTGGATCGCGGCAACGTTGACGCTGTCTGGCTTCCAGAGCCGTTCCTCTCGCGTGCTTTGGGCGACAAGGACAACGAACTGCTTGGCTATCCAAACCAAGAAGCAATTCCGGGGTTGCCAACCATGGTGACGTTCACCAGCGGCCAGTTCGCTGAAGAGAATCCGGAAGTCATTTCCAAGTGGAAGTCAGCTATGGCGGAAGTACTGCCGGCCTCCGATAGTGATCCGGATGCCGCCAGGGCCATGTTGCCAGACTTCATCAATATGGATGCCAAGGTAGCCGAAGGCTTGCTCATGGAAACCTGGGAAGCGGAAACCCCAATTGAGGAACTGGCAAAGCTCGGAGATCTGGCCGCCAAGTTCGAATTCCTGGAGAAGGCCCCAGACATGAACAACCTCATCGCCAAGTAATTCCACAACTTCACGCTATTGCTGCTGCGGTTCCGGATTCCGGACGCCGCAGCACCAATGACACTCAATTGGGGGTAGTTGCCATGAAACACTCGCTCAAGCTCGCACTCGCTTCGCTATCAGTCCTCGCGCTTGCTGCCTGCAGCTCCGGTTCGCCTAGCGGCGGCTCGGCCGGGGAAGATGCTGCAGGATCAGATGGCTCGCTGGAAAAAATCACCGTCGGGGTAATCCCCATCGTCGATACCGCACCAATCTGGCTGGGAGAATCCAAGGGCTTCTTCGCTGAAGAAGGCCTGGACTTGGAAATTGAAACCGCAACTGGCGGTTCGGCTATCGTCCCGGGTATCCAATCCGGGAGCTATGACTTCGCCTTCTCCAATCTGATCTCGGTAATGGTCGCCAACGACAAGGGACTGGACATGAAGTTCGTCGCCAATGGCATCTCCACCACAGGTGATGTGAAATCCGACGTCGGGTCCGTGCTGGTCAAAAATGGTGCCAAGATTTCTTCGCCCAAGGACTTGGCCGGCAAGAAGGTCTCGGTCAATAACCTGTCGAACATCGGCGATACCACCATCAAGTCAATTGTCGAAGAAGACGGGGGAGACCCGGCAAGCATCGAGTTCGTCGAGGTTCCTTTCCCCGATGCTCCTGCTGCACTGGAAAACGGCATCGTCGATGCCGCCTGGATCCTGGAGCCGTTCCAGAGTTCGGCCTTGGATGCCGGAGCGAAAATGCTCTCTGCGAACTTCGCCGAATTCGATCCGGAGCTAGATGTTGCCGGCTACTTCACTTCTGCGCAGTACGCCCAAGAAAATCCCGAGGTGACCGAGAAGTTCACCAAGGCGATGGACAAGTCGCTTCAGTATGCGCAGGAGAACCCTGGCGAGGTCCGCGAAGTTGTCGGAACCTACACCAAGATCAACGAGGAGGTCCGCGCCGATATGGTGCTGCCGCGCTTCCGGCCTGGCTTCAACCGCGAGGCCGTGCAAGAACTCGGCGATGCGGCACTGAGCTATGGCACCTTGTCCAAGCCAGTCGACCTGGAGAAGCTCCTGCCATGAGTGCCATCACTAGCACAGCGCCGGCTGAGGCGCGCCAAGCCAAGCGCAGGAAATCGGGCTCGAAATTCCCCAATGGCTTTTGGGGATTGATTGGCATCGTGATCTTCCTGGGGATCTGGGAACTGGTCCCGGCTCTTGGAATTGTCGAGGCGGCTTACCTGCCGCCCGCCTCCGAAGTGCTGCTGACGCTGTTCGCTGATCTTGCCTTGACCGCCTTCTGGGTCGCGGTGGGGGAAACCATGCTGGCATGGTTCATCGGCCTGGCCGCAGCGGTGCTGCTGGCGCTGGTACTGGGCTTGGTAATCGGCATGTCGAGCTTCCTGCGTCGTGCGACCAACTCCACCATCGAGTTCCTGCGTCCAATTCCGTCGGTGGCATTGATCCCGCTTGCGGTGCTTTTGTTCGGCACGAAAATCGAATCCTCGCTGATGCTGATCATCTATGCCTGCTTCTGGCAGGTGCTGATCCAGGTGCTCTATGGAGTTGCAGACGTGGATAACGTGGCGATGCAGACCGCGAGATCCTATGGATTCTCCCGGATCCAGCGCATCCGCGACGTCATCTTCCCGACCATGCTCCCTTACCTGATGACTGGCATCCGGCTGGGCGCTGCCGTGGCACTGATCCTGGCGATTACTGCGGAACTGATCATCGGCGCACCGGGTCTGGGCAAGGAAATCCAGCTGGCGCAGTCAGGCGGCGCAATCGCCGGAATGTACGCGCTGATTGTTGCCACCGGCCTGCTGGGCGTAGCAATCAACCTGTGCATGCGCATCATCGAAAAGCGCGTGCTTTCCTGGCACGCCTCAGTCCGGGGAGAGAACGCCGCATGAAACTCCTGAAGTCGATTTCCTTCATTCTGGCATTGCCGGTTCTGCTCATCCTCTGGTGGGTCGCGGCAACCCTTGGTGGAGCGAGCTTCTTCGTTCCTACCCCGGCAGACTTGGCCAAGACCTTCATCGAGACCTGGGTTGGCGAACGCATGTTCACCGACGTCCTGCCAAGCGTCCAGCGCCTGGTTCTCGGCGTGCTCGGGGCCATTGTGCTCGGTGTGCTGCTCGGGTTGCTCGTCGGCATGAACCGCACCGCCCGGGCAATTACCGAACCGGTGTTCGAGTTCTTCCGTGCTTTGCCGCCGCCGGTGCTGATTCCGGTGCTGATGCTCCTGGTTGGCATTAACGACGGCATGAAGATCGCGGTGATTATCTCCGGCGCGATTTGGCCGGTGCTGCTGAACACCATTGAGGGCGTTCGCGCCATCGATCCGGTGCAGAACGAAACCAGCCGCTCCTATGGCATCAGCGGTTTAGCCCGGATTCGCTACCAGGTGCTGCCAAGCGCCACCCCGACCATCATGGCTGGCATCCGCCAGTGCTTGTCGATCGGGCTGATCCTTATGGTCATCTCCGAGATGTTCGCATCCTCCTCCGGGTTGGGCTTCGCGATCGTCCAGTTCCAGCGTTCCTTCGCCGTACCGGAAATGTGGTCCGGCATCGTGGTGCTGGGCCTGATCGGGGTCATCATGTCATTTATATTCCAGTGGATCGAACGCCGCGTCCTGCGCTGGTACAACGGTCTGAAAGAGGTTGAAAATGCTGTCTAGCCAGAATGGAACCGCCGGCGGGCGCACCCTGCCAGAAGGCGAAGCGCTGCTCTCGGTCCGGGGGCTGAAGAAGGTCTACCACACCGACGGCGGCGATATCGAAGCGGTCCGGGACCTCACCTTTGACCTGGGGCATGGCGAGCTGGTGTGCCTGGTCGGCCCTTCCGGTTCGGGCAAGACCACATTGCTCAAGTGCATTGCCGGCTTGCTGGGCGCCACCAGCGGCGAGGTGCTGCTGGACGGGCAGAAAGTCACCGGACCGCCGAAGAAAATGGCCGTGGTCTTCCAGGAATACGGCCGGTCGCTGTTCCCGTGGCTGCGCGTGGCGGACAATGTCGAACTGCCGCTGAAGAACGCCGGCGTCCCGAAGGCCGAACGCAAGAAATTGGTGGACGATGCGCTGGAAGCCGTGGGGCTGAGCCATGTGCCCAAGTCCTACCCGTGGCAGCTCTCCGGCGGCATGCAGCAGCGCGTGGCGATCGCCCGCGCGGTGGCCTACCAGCCAGAGGTATTGCTGATGGATGAGCCATTCGCGGCCGTTGATGCGCAGACCCGCGCAGACCTCGAGGACCTGATCCGCAATGTCTGGAAGAAGCTGGGGGTCACCGTGCTGTTCGTAACCCACGACATCGACGAGTCGATCTACCTGGGCCAGCGCGTGATCATCTTGTCTTCTTCGCCAACCGTGGTGCAGGAGGATATCCTGATCGATCTGCCGGCAGAGCGCGACCAGCTGGAAACCCGGTCGCTGCCGCGATTCACCGAGCTTCGCCACCATGTCTACGCGGAAATCCAGAAGGCCAAGCAAGGGCATCGGCCCGAAGAGGCCAAGACGAAGTTCTTGACGAATCCCAAGTAGCGCTCTGAGCCGCCGATCCGTGCCGGGTCGGCGGCTTTATGGCGCCGGCCGGCAGCGTTTAGGGGTTCAGCAGGTCGATGAGTTCCAGCCCGCGCGTAGCCCACTGGATTTCAGCTTCTGCCCGGGCGATCAGGCCTTCGTAGGTGAATCGCTTGTAGGCAACCGTGGCTTCCCACTCCTCGCGCGGCGTGTTCTTCAAGCGCTTGGTGAGCATGGAGTTGCTGCCTTGCTCCAATTCCGCGATGCGTTCTTGCCATTGGTTGAGCAATGACCGGTGATGAGCGATATGTCCGCGCATCTGCTCGCGCGCGGCCTCGGGTTCCGCCCATTCCAGGTAGGCAGCCTTGAGATGCGCGGGATCGCGGGTGCGTGCGTACTCCAGGGGCGTGTTCATCCAATCCTTGAATTGGGTGACGCCATCCCGGGTGATGGTGTATTGCCGTTTCTTTCCGCGTGGACCCCAGGGCACATCCTGCCCTGCAATGAGACCTTCGGATTCCATGCGTTTCAGCTCGGGGTAGATCTGCGAATCCGGGGCGTGCCAGACGTGCCCGACCGACGATTCGAAGACTTTGTACAGGTCATAGCCGGTCATTGGTTCAACTGTCAGCAGTGAAAGCAGCGCGTTGCGAAGACTCAAAACCGCCCCTTTCCAGAAATGTGTTGCGTATCACTATCTATATAGCTAGTCTAATGGCATGCAAACTATCTATGTGCATAGATAGTTTCTCATATTCCGCCTTTGGGCAAACCACATATTGGATCCGCCATCGCCGAGCACTGCCGGGTCCGCAATCGAGAGGACCGTCATGACCGAGGTTGCCGCCAAGAGCACCACCACCGCCAAGATCATGGACCATCCGCTGAATGCCTGGTACGTAGCCGCCTGGGATCACGAGGTCACCCGCAAGCCGATGTCGCGCACCATTGCCAAGCGCCCGGTTGCCCTGTATCGCACCGAAGATGGCAAGGCCGTTGCACTGGCTGACTCCTGCTGGCACCGCCTGGCTCCGCTATCCATGGGCAAGACCGTGGGAAAGGACGGGTTGCAGTGCCCATACCACGGCATCGTCTACAACTCCGCTGGCCGGTGCGTCTCGATGCCTGCCCAGGAAACCATCAATCCTTCGGCTACTGTTCCTTCCTTCCCTATTGTTGAGCGCTACCGCTATGTCTGGATCTGGATGGGCGACCCCACCTTGGCCGACCCGGAGCTGGTCCCGGACATGCACCAGATGTCTTCCGAACAATGGGCAGGCGACGGCATGACCATTGCCGCCGATTGCAACTACCAGCTGATCCTGGACAACCTGATGGACCTGACCCATGAGGAATTCGTGCATTCCTCCTCGATTGGCCAGGATGAGCTGAGCGACTCGGAATTCATCACCACTCATGAAGGCAACAAGGTCACCGTCACCCGCTGGATGCATAATATCGACGCACCGCCATTCTGGCTGAAGAACATGCGCGACAAGTTCCCGGGTTTCGAAGGCAAGGTGGACCGCTGGCAGATCATCCACTTCGAAGCGCCGGCAACGATCACCATTGACGTCGGCGTAGCCAAGGCTGGAACCGGCGCGCCTGAAGGCGACCGCAGCCAAGGAGTCAATGGCTTCGTCATGAACACGATCACCCCGGAAACTGATCGTTCCTCGCATTACTTCTGGGCGTTCATGCGCAACTACTGCCTGGACAGCCAGCTGATCACCACCCAGCTGCGTGATGGGGTGCATGGGGTCTTCGGCGAAGACGAGGCGATGCTCAAGGCCCAGCAGAAAGCCATTGATGCCAACCCGGACTACGAGTTCTACAACCTGAACATCGATGCCGGCGGCATGTGGGTTCGCCGCATTCTTGACGGCATGCTCGCCGCCGAAGCCAACCAGTCCGTCCGCGCCTAGCCGGCTCCCGCGCTCAAACTGAAAGGTTGGTGCCAACGCAATGGCAGCGACAAATATTGAAGTCTGGCAGGAAGCGGAAGTCACCGGCATCGCAGACGTGGCCGATGGGATCAAGCGCATCGAGCTTGCCCCGCAGCTGCCAAAGCGAGCCGAGCCTGGCTCGCACATAGATTTGAAGGTGCAAATCAACGCAGAGGATGCCAAGCGCTCCTACTCTGTGGTCGAGTCGAGCGCCGACGGAACAACGCTGGTGATCAGCGTACTCAAGGCTCCGCTCTCCCGTGGAGGATCGGCCTATATGCATGAGCTGGCAGTGGGAGACCGGTTGCAGATCACCCAGCCATTGCAGAACTTCCCGCTACGCGTGGGTGCCAAGCACTACATCCTCCTGGCTGGCGGTGTCGGCATTACCGCCATGGCGAATATGGCTTCAGTGCTCAAGCGTTTGAATGCCGACTACACACTGGTGTTTGCCGGCCGCAAGCGTTCGGCCATGGCCTACTTGGCACAGCTGGAGGCGGAACACGGTTCTCGGCTGGAAGTGCACGTGGACGATGAAGGCACGTCCCTGTCGGTCAACGAGCTGCTGGAACGTGCCGGCGAGGAAACCGAACTGTACATGTGCGGGCCGATCCGGCTGATGGATGCAGTTCGACGTGGCTGGGCAGAACTCGAGCTGGATCCATCGGCGCTGCGCTATGAAACCTTTGGCAACTCGGGCTGGTACGACCCGGAGGAATTCATTGTCCGGGTTCCCAAGCTGAACCTGGAAGTGACCGTTCCCCAAGGGCGCTCCATGCTCGAAGCCTTGGAGGACGCCGGTGCGGACATGATGTCCGACTGCCGCAAGGGCGAATGCGGTTTGTGCGAGGTGCGCATTACCGAAATCACCGGACGGATTGACCACCGCGACGTGTTCTACTCCGAACGGCAGAAACGCCAGTCGAGCAAGATGAACTGCTGCGTTTCGCGAGCCATTACCTCGCAGACCGGTGCCAAGGCCGATGCCGCCCGCACCGGCGGACCCGCCGTGGTCACCATCGAACCGAACTAGCAAATTTCCCATCTTGGCACCCTCTCCGGCGGACCGAAATGGTTTCGCGGGCGGCTTGGTGCACCCCAAAACTGGAGATAGTTCCCCATGGACATCAAACAGAGAATTGAAAATTCACCGATGTCGGCCTTTCAATGGCTCGTCGTCGCAGTCTGCACCTTCTTGAACGCCCTCGACGGTTTTGATGTGTTGGCCATGGCCTTTACCTCAAACCAGGTTTCCGAAGAATTCTCGTTGAACGGCGCCCAGCTGGGCGTACTGCTCAGCTCAGGCCTCTTTGGCATGGCCGCCGGCTCATTGTTCCTGGCTCCATTCGCCGACCTGTTCGGACGCCGTCCGATGCTCTTGGCAACCACCGCGCTGGCATCGCTGGGCATGTTCCTCTCCGCCACCGCGGATTCCATGGCGAGCCTTGCCATCTGGCGTATCGTCACCGGCCTGGGAGTCGGCGGCATTCTGGCGTGCACCAACGTGATCACCAGCGAATACTCCAATGGACGCTGGCGAGGCATGGCGGTCAGCATCTACACCGCCGGCTACGGAGTCGGCGCCACCTTGGGCGGCATGGCGGCGGTCTCGCTGCAGGCCCATTACGGTTGGCGCTCGGTCTTCATTTTCGGAGGAGTGCTGACGATGGTCGCCTTCCTGGCTTTGCTGGCCGTCGTCCCCGAATCCGTTGACTTCCTGCTGACCCGGCGTACTGCGCGAACCGCCGAGAAGCTGAGCAAGCTGGCACGCAAGATGCACCTGGGTGCCGAGAACGTGGCCCTGCCAGAACAGGGCGACTCCGCATCTGGCCGAAGCCGCAACGCAGTCCTTGCGCTCTTCGCACCGGATACACGCCGGGTGACCGTGGTGATCTGGGTGGCCTTCTTCGCGGTGATGTTCGGCTTCTACTTCGTGAATAGCTGGACCCCGAAGCTGCTGGTAACCGCGGGCATGACCGAAAGCCAAGGTGTGGTCGGCGGCCTGATGCTGACCCTCGGTGGCACCTTCGGTTCCCTGCTCTTCGGCGCTTTGACCACCAAGTGGGCCGTTCGCAAGGTGCTCATTGCGTTCACTGTACTTTCCTCAGTGCTCATGGTGGTGTTCATCTCGGCGGCAGGCATCCTTGCACTGGCCTTCGTCCTGGGTGTTCTGGTTGGCATGCTCATTAACGGTTGCGTAGCCGGCCTATACACATTGACGCCGTCCTCCTATGCACCGCAGTGGCGTGGAACCGGCGTTGGCTGGGCTATTGGCATCGGCCGTTTCGGCGCGATCCTGGCTCCACTGGCTGCCGGCAGCCTGCTTGACGCCTCGTGGACCGCCGCCCAGTTGTACCTGGGCGTAGGCATTGTGGTGCTGTGCGCGGCAGTTGCGTTAATGATGCTGCGCGGCGGCGCGTCGCCTCACGCCCCGGAGAGGGAAACTTCGGATTCGGCAAGCACGAATTCCGTCAGCTAGGACATTTCTCAGCGGAGGGGCGGCGCCAACGGGCTTCGCCCCTTCAGCGTTTTAATGGCGCGTTTAGTAGCGTTTTAATGGCGCGTTTAGTCGGGGAGCGGTCAGTCTTTGATTCGCAGTGGCCATCTCGGATCTGGGCGGGTACTGGCCAAGGAATGGCGCTGCAGGCAATGGCTTGGGAGGTCCTGGTTCCAGAAGGCAAACGAATTAGAAGGACCACGATGGATCCCATCCAATCATGGCCGGCACGTGGATGGTGTGCGGCGTCCGGGTTCAAACGAAATCCTCGGTCGCACGTGGACAACACTGGAGGGCTTGCCATCGAGACGAAGCCGGCTTGGCTCTTCATCATGAACAGATCCGCTCTTGGACTCTGGGGACGAGCCGCGCCTCAGGAAGAGCTCGGGGATGAAACCTGCCTGTTTGGGCAAGGCAGTGTCCGGTTGCTTGGCGGCAAGAGCGGCCGGCCAGGTCTGCCTGGCGGTGATGATGCACGAAATGCGCCTGGGCTGAATGCTTTTCGGATAGTGCACCCGTGGATGAGTCGGGAACTGAAGTAGTCCGTGCCGTTGGATGGTGGAAATCAGAATGGCCCTAGCTACGACATTTTCATCCCGGAAGATCTCAACACATTACTTGATCTGGAGCTACCTCGTTATCTCGCTCGAAACCGAGATCGGAGAGCAACCAACCACTTGTTTTCCGCCCATTGTCGGAAGAAACGCAGACCAATTCATTGGTGGCATCAACTCCACAAGGAGTTCGGAGAAGCGCGATGGTCTCGGAAGCCATTGACTGCTTGCATTGCCAGTGGATGTAGCGCGTATATCGAACAGCGGGATCCTGATTGTGCCTAGCGGCTGTCGCCCAAATGCATCGCACGGGAAATGCCCCGGGCTGCGGTGCGTAGCGCCAGGGCTGCGGACTGCAGTGTTCCGGAGTCGCGGGGAACAACCACCGAAATAACCGCAACCTGATAGCCCGCCTCGTCGAGGATCGGGGCGGCGGCACCGGTGGTTTCCGGGTCGATGAATCCGTCGAACGAGGCGAATCCGTTGCGTCGGATTTCCGCCATTTCTGCGCGGAGTTCAGGATGGGTGGCGGTCATCAGTTCGTGGTGGCGTTCCAGGAACCCGTGAATGGTTTCCGGCCGTGAAAAGGCCAAAAGTGCCATGCCCATCGAGGTTCGGTGCACAGGCATGCGTCCGGCGACATTCGCCTGATTGACAACGGAGCCCGGCCGCGAGAGACGCTCGATGATCAGCACCTCGTCCTGGTGCAGTACCGAGAGCTGGGTATTTTGCCCCAGCAGCTGGTTGATGTCCTCCATGAACGGCAATGCCGCGGTGCGAAGGTCCTGGGTGGCAGCGCTTCGATTGGCTAATTCCCAAAGGCGCAAACCCAGCCGCACCTGGCCAGACCCGTCTCGCGCCAGCAAGTCATGGGATACCAAGTCATCGAGCAACCTGTACATGGTTGCTTTGGGGATGTCGGCACGCCGAGCCAGGCTGCTGACGCTGAGCGACTGATTGTTGAGATCAAAAGAATTCAGGATCCGAACCAAGCGGTCCAGCATAGAGTCCCCACTGGGCGAATTGGCCATGGAACTATTTTAGGGCAGTGGCTGCTTCGCTTCTCCTGCATCCAGGTGAGCGGCTCTGCGCTTTAGTGCAAGCAGGGTTCGCTATCGCGCCGAATTTCCCTTGTTCATCCAGAGTTAACGTGGAATTTTTCCAGCAATTCTCATTGAAAAGAGTAGCGAAAACGTTATTTGAATAGTGGTCGTATTATCGAAATGCTTGATGTAAGGTCGTTTTCGAACGCGGAATAAACTCCAAGAAGGCGGCGGCAATGGTTCGGAATCATCAAGTAAAGCTTGCAGCTTTGATAGCTGCACTGACGCTGGCAGCCAGCGGTTGCGTCAGTGCATCCCAGGGAGGGGCCGGTGATCCTTCTGCTGGCACGGTGTCGCCCACGCCGAGCTCCCCGGAGCAAAATGCCGAAGTTCCGCAGCGCCCGGCGGTCCTCAGCGAGAAATCCGAGGAAGGGCTGGAAGGTGCCGTGGAGTATTGGGTACAGCTGCTGAATTATGCGGTGGCGAGCGGTGACACCGCCGCACTCAAGGGTTTCTCGGCAGCGGACTGCACCTTGTGCCAGGAGCTAATCGCCCAGACTGACCAGGCCTATGCCAATGGCGGAAGTATTGGCGAAGGCGAATTCAGAGTTATTGAAACCATGAGCACCCTGGACAAGTATCAAGCATCGCCGGGCGAGCCCAATGTTGTGTTTGCCAGCTTTGGAATAGAGCGAGCCGCTGGTCAAGTCCTCGGTACAGATGGAAAGGCGACTAGCGAAATTGAGCCGGTTTCCTGCATTGATTTTGAAGAACATTGGGATGAGATCGCTTATGACGAGGATGGAAACTTCATTGGATCCATTTGCTCGCTAGCTGTGCAGGATCCAGAGTTCGACGAGTCTTCCGGATGGCAGCCGTTGAATGTCGCGGTTAACGCGCAATAGCGATATGTGACTTGGAAAGTGCCCTGGCTGCTTCGGCAGCCGGGGTATTTTTGTGCGGGGAACCGGTGGGACCGCAACAGAAATCTATTGAAGCTACGGATATCAACTGCTAAAGTTCATTGTACGAACATAAGTTCACGATGTGAACATACCGCAGCGATGGAGCAGTGAGACGATGCAGCAGGCCTACCTATACGACGCAATCCGCACCCCCTTCGGCAAGATCGGCGGCGCGCTGTCCAGCCACCGCCCCGATGACCTGGCCGCCCACGTGGTGCGCGAGCTGGTCGCCCGTTCTCCCAAGCTGGATGTCGCGGATATCGACGAGTCGATCTTCGGCAACGCCAACGGCGCCGGCGAGGAAAACCGCAATGTGGCCCGCATGGCCACCCTGCTCGCCGGGTTGCCGACCTCGCTGCCGGGCACCACGATGAACCGCCTGTGCGGCTCCTCGCTGGATGCCTCGATCGCGGCTTCCCGCCAGATCGCCACCGGCGACGCGGACCTGGTCCTGGTGGGCGGCGTCGAATCGATGAGCCGTGCTCCATGGGTGCTTCCCAAGACCGAGCGCCCCTTCCCGATGAACAATCTGGAGCTGGCCAACACCACCCTGGGCTGGCGCCTGGTCAACCCGGCCATGCCGGGGGAGTGGACGGTATCGCTGGGCGAGGCCACCGAGCAGCTGCGCGAGAAGCACAGCATCTCCCGCGAAGACCAGGATGAATTCTCTGCGGCATCGCACCAGCGGGCCGCGGCCGCCTGGCAGGCCGGCAAGTACGGCAACTTGGTAGTTCCGGTTCCGCCGGCGAACAAGCGCGGTACCGAAGTCACCCGCGACGAAACCATTCGTGCCGATTCCACTGCCCAGACCCTCTCCAAGCTGCGCACCGTATTCCGCACCGGAGAGAATGCCACGGTGACCGCGGGCAACGCCTCGCCGATGAGCGACGGCGCCTCGGCGGCCTTCATCGGTTCCGAACGCGGCGGCGAATTGCTGGGCGCCGCCCCGATCGCCCGCATCGTCTCCAACGGCGCTGCCGCGCTGGATCCGCAGTTCTTCGGCTTCGCTCCGGTGGAAGCCGCCAACAAGGCTCTGGCCAAGGCCGGCCTGAAGTGGTCGGATATCGCCGCGGTCGAGCTGAACGAGGCATTCGCGGCCCAGTCCCTGGCCTGCATCCGGGCCTGGGATATCGACCCGGCCATCGTCAACGCCTGGGGCGGGGCCATCTCCATCGGCCACCCGCTGGGAGCCTCGGGCCTGCGCATCCTGGGCACCGTCGCCCGCCGCCTGGCAGAATCCGGCGAGCGCTACGGGCTTGCCGCGATCTGCATCGGCGTGGGCCAGGGACTGGCCGTCGTCGTCGAGAACGTGAACGCAACCAAGTAGCTTTTAGAAAGGCAGCATCATGGCACCACGTATTGCCACCTCGGCCGCGGACGCAGTCGCCGAAATCAAGGACGGCTCCACTGTACTGATCGGCGGCTTCGGCAACGCCGGCCAGCCGATGGAACTGATCGATGCACTCATGGAGTGCGGCGCCAAGGACTTGACCGTCGTGAACAACAACGCCGGGCAGGCTGACGCGGGCCTCGCGTTGTTGATCAAGGAGCGCCGGGTCAAGAAGATCATCTGCTCCTTCCCGCGCCAGTCGGATTCGTGGCACTTTGATGAGGCTTACCGGGCCGGCGAGATCGAGCTGGAACTGGTTCCGCAGGGCAACCTGGCCGAGCGCATCCGCGCGGCAGGCGCCGGCATCGGTGGTTTCTTCACTCCGACCGGCTACGGCACGCTGCTGGCCGAAGGCAAGGAAACCCGCGTCATCGACGGCAAGGGCTATGTGCTCGAAACCCCGATCAATGCGGACTTCGCACTGATCAAGGCGCTGAAGGCAGACACCATGGGCAACCTGGTGTACCGCAAGACCGCGCGGAACTTCGGTCCGATCATGGCCACCGCGGCCAAGCAGGCCATCGTGCAGGTGGACGAGGTTGTCGAGGCCGGCAGTCTGGATCCGGAAAACGTCATCACCCCGGGCATCTATGTGGATACCGTTGTGGCACTTGGAGGGAACAAATAATGAGCAACTACTCCAGCACGCAAGAAAAACTCAGCCGCGACGAAATGGCTCAGAAGGTTGCCGCAGATATTCCGTCCGGCGCCTTTGTGAACCTCGGCATCGGCCAGCCGACCAACGTGTCCAACTTCCTGACCAGTGAGCAGGGCGTGACCCTGCACACCGAAAACGGCATGCTGGGTATGGGTCCGGTAGCTACCGGGGATGATATCGATGAAGATCTGATCAATGCGGGCAAGATCCCGGTGACCGAACTTCCTGGAGCTTCTTTCTTCCATCACGCAGATTCCTTCTCCATGATGCGCGGCGGACACCTGGATGTCTGTGTACTTGGAGCCTTCCAAGTTTCCGAATCCGGCGATCTGGCCAACTGGCACACCGGTGCCGAGGGCGCCATCCCTGCCGTCGGTGGCGCCATGGATCTGGCCATCGGTGCGAAGCAGACCTGGGTGATGATGAGCCTGTTCACCAAGACGGGTGAATCAAAGCTTGTCGAAGCACTGAGCTACCCGGTGACCGGTCTAGGATGCGTCTCGCGGATCTACACCGAAGTGGCAATTTTTGAATTGCGCGACGGGAAGGTCTTCGTACGTTCCTCGCACGGAATCAGCTTCGATGATCTGCAGTCCAAGGTGCCGGTAGAACTAACCAAAGCCTAAAACACAGTAGATTAGTGGGGGTGCTTCCGAGTTTTTTTCGGGGCACCCCCAATTTTCATAACCTGCGCGCCGCACGGTGAGGCGCGCGCAAGGAGCACGGTGAGCGAGCAGGCAGCAAGTAGTACGTCGGTCCAGTCCTTGGCGCGGGGCCTTCAGGTGATCAGCAGCTTCGACGCTGAGCATCCGTCGATGACCCTCTCCGAGGTTGCGGTGCGCACCTCGCTTTCGCGCGCCACCGCGCGTCGTTTTCTGCTGACCTTGCAAGATCTGGGTTATGTCCGTTCTGATGGCAAGCATTTCGAGTTGACCTCCAAGGTTTTGCAGCTGGGCTACGCCTATCTGTCCAGCGCCACGTTGCCGCAGCTGATCGAGCCGGTACTGGAAGAGCTCTCGGCGACGGTCCATGAGTCGGCCTCGGCCTCGGTGCTGGACGGAACCGAAATTGTCTATATCGCCCGCGTACATACCCGCTCGATCATGCGGGTCGGCATCTCGGTGGGCACCCGCTTCCCCGCAGTGAATACCTCGATGGGCCGGGTGCTCCTGGCCTACCAGCCCGAAGCGGTGCGCGAATCCGTGCTGGCTGCCGGGGTGCATGCGACCACAGGGCTGGGCATCGACAGCGCGGATCAGCTGCGCGTGGAGCTGGAGCGGATCCGCGCACAGGGGTTCGCCGTGGTGGACCAGGAGCTGGAAATCGGGTTGCGCTCGGTGGCGGTCCCGGTTTTCAATTCGGAGACAAGCGTGGCGGCCGCGATGAATGTGTCGATGAGCGTGCACCCGAATTCGGCATTAAGCGCCGAGCAGGCGGCGGAAGCCGTTCTGCCCGAATTGCTGAAGGCCGCCGAGCAGGTGCGCGAAGCCCTGGCCGCGAGCCGCTGAACAGCTACAGCTCACGCGCATCGCGCCGGATTGGATGGCGCTCGGGAACCTGTACCAGCACGATGCGGGTCCCGTCGGGATCCTGGATCCATCCTTCGATGAGACCCCATGGCTCCGTGAGCGCTTCGCGGAGGATGGGCACTCCCTGGCCAGCCAGCAGCTCCAGCTGGGCCCCCACATCGCGGACCTGGATCCACAGCACCAGGGACGAGGTAGCCTCGGGGGCGCGTTGTCCGGAGACCTCCAGCAGTCCGTTGCCGAGGAAAAACACCACGCCGCGGTGCTCGGGCGGCCCGAACTCGCGGGACACCGCCAACTGCAGCACGTCGCGGTAGAAGCTCTGGGTTTCGGCCAGGTTCACGGGCCGCAGCAGCACTCGGCTTGAAAGGATTTCCATGGGCACCAATCTATCCGGCGGCCGTTGTGCAACCTAGCTCCGCGGAGGGGGAGACCTCCGGCGGGGAAAATTAAGGTTCTCAAAGAATTTGTTGTAACTTCAACTAAATCCTGTAAAATTGTCGTAGCGGAGTCCTTCGCCGCTCCAAGGCGGCAACGGAAACCCAGCCATCGCCGGGCCCGGCCCGGAAGCAAATCACAAGGAGTTGACCCGCCATGACCCAGATACTGAGCGACATCCGTTCGGCAGATTGGAACCGCGCCGCCGAATCCGGCGCGGTAATCCTGTTTTTGCACGGCTTCGGCTCCAACGAAAACGATCTGAGCTCGCTGGCGGAGCCGCTCGGATTCAAACTGCCCTGGGCATCGCTTCGCGCCCCGCTGGAACTCGGCAACGGCGGCGCCGCCTGGTTCCAGATCACCACCCCGGGAGTGCCCGACGCGGCACCCGTCGAGGCGGCCACCGCGGCCATCTGGGCCTGGATCGATGAAAACCTCGATGCCGGCACGAAGATCATCCCCATCGGCTTCTCGCAGGGCGGGCTGATGGCCAGCCAGCTGCTGCGCACCCGTCCGGAGCGCGTACTAGCCACCACGATCCTCGGCGGATTTGTGCTCGGCGGCGAGCAGCCGGCCGATGCCCGGCTCGCCGCTCAGCGTCCGGCGGTGTTCTGGGGCCGCGGCACCGAGGACCGGGTGATCGCCCCAGTGGCGATCGCGCGCACCACCGGCTTCCTGCCCCAGCACTCGTCGCTGACCGAGCGCACCTACCCGGGGCTGGCCCACGGGATCAACCTCGATGAACTGGACGACGTGCGCAGCCACGTCACCGAGCAGCTGGCCGCCTTGCCGGTCGGCAAAGACTGAGCCCGCGGGCACCTTGTGAGATCGGGATCTCCGGTTTCGGTGAACCGAGCAGAGGCGCCCAGGGTCAGTCGCTGGAGCGGTAGCACTGGTGGTCAAGGGTAATCTTGGTTCATGGCCAGGGTAGAACGAACGTTGATTGAAATCCGCGCGGCAATCGCGAAGTTGCATCGCGCCGCGGCACACGATCGGGATCCGCAGCGTGCCCACGCGGCGCACTGGCTCGACGGGCTCTTTGAAAACGTTGAATCCCGTGCACAATTGCGCGAGGCGTCCAGACAGGCCTTGGAGCTCTACCGGGGAGGAATGGGTTCTTTCCAAGACGTGGGTACCGCGGTCATGGCTGAGGCCGTGGACGGACTGCGCCATGCGCTAAGCGCAGCCCGCTCGTGGTTGCTGCGGGACTAATCGCGGCTCGTTGGGTCCGCCGGAAGAACCCGGCAAATCGACCGGCTGGCCCGCAGATTTTTTATTCGACGGTGAACGATACTCAAGCACGAGGCTGCAGAAGCTAGGCGATCCGGTTGAAGCGCGGCCCGCGATAGCCCTCGCGCTCTATCACTTCCTCGAACATTGCCTGCGGGCGGGCCCAAAAGCTGTAGTCATCATAGAGCTTGCGGTAGAACACCAGCGGCTCCTCGGTTTCACTGTGCCTGCCCACGGCCAGCACCTCATAGCGCTGTCCCTTAAAATGTTCGTAAATGCCTGCTTCAACGCTCAATGGGTGGCCTTTCCTGCCAGAAGATGCAAATTAGCGTGGACCATGTTCGCGAGCACCGCTGCGCTGGTCCAAGAGGTGATCCAGGATCGGGTCCAGCACGGCCAGACCATCGGCCACGCCGCCGGTGGATCCGGGCAGGGTCAGCACAAAGCTGTTCCCGGCGAACCCTGCGACGCCACGGGTCATGATTGCCATCGGGGTCATCGCTTCGCCGCGCCGGCGGATGGCCTCGATGATCCCGGGCAACTGCACATCCAGCAGCGGGGCGACCATCTCCGGTGACTGATCATCCGGGGAAACTCCGGTTCCTCCGGTGACAACCACCACGCGGGCTCCGGCGGCAAGCTGCTCTTCCACGGCAACGCGCACCGGTAGTCCATCGGCGGCCACCAGCGGCTGGGCGGCAGCAAAGCCGCGTTCGACGAGCCACCGGGCAATGACCGGGCCGGTCTTGTCCGTGGCGGTTCCGGCCGCGCAGCTGGTGGAAGCAACAATGACCGCGGCTCGGTCGCCGCCTGCCTTACCGCTGATTGTCACGAGTCCAGTCCCCGCTCTTTCCGCCGGACTTCGACAGCACCTTGATGCCGGTGACTTCGGCGTGCTTGTCTACCGCCTTGGTCATGTCGTACAGGGTCAGGGCCGCGACGCTGGCAGCGGTTAGTGCTTCCATCTCCACACCGGTGACCCCCTTCGTGGTGACCTGTGCGGTGATGCGCACGGTGTCTGCCTCGGCCGCGAAGTCCACCGAGACCTTGGAGATCGGCAACGGGTGGCATAGCGGCACCAGTTCCCAGGTGCGCTTTGCCGCCATGATGCCGGCCACGCGGGCGGTGCCCAGCGCCTCGCCTTTGGGCAGGTTGCCGCTCATCAGCTGCTCGATGACATCGGGGCGGGTAACGAACAGCGCCTCGGCGGTGGCCACCCGCTTAGTGACGGTCTTATCGCTGACATCAACCATGTGGGACGTGCCATCGGCGCGCAGGTGGGTGAGGCGTTGGTTCTCAGACATTAAAGCTCCAGGTTTCAATTTCTGCGCCGGCGGGCAAATGGGTCAGCCCCACCGGTAGATGGACTAGCGCATCGGCTCGGGCAAGATCATGGATCAGGTGCGAGCCCGGAGCGAGCACGGTGACCTGCCCATCTGCCAGCATCGCGCGGCGCACCTGATGTTTGGATCCGGGGGAGCTGACCTCATGGGCAAGCACTCCGCGCGTTGCCTGCGGCTGTGGAAGAGCTGCGAAAGCGCGCAGCAACGGGGCGAGGAAGAGCTCGGCGGAAAGCAGCGCGCTGACCGGGTTGCCGGGGAAGCAGAGGACCGGGGTGCGCGAACCATCTGGGTTTTCCAAGCGCGCATGTCCCTGGGGCCCGCCGGGTTGCATCGCCACATGATGGAAGTCGCCGCCCAGGGGTTCGAGTACCTGGCGAACCACCTCGAATGCCCCGGCACTGATCCCGCCAACGGTGAGCAGCAAGTCAGCCTGCGCGGCATGCTTCAAGAGATGTTCGGAGAAAGCCTGCGGATCATCGGGCAAGCGCGCCACCGAGACCTCGGCACCGTAGTTCCGCAAGAGGGCGGCGAGCATCGGGCTATTGGCATCCGGGATGCGCGCAGCCGCGACCTCGGATCCGGGAGCGGCCAGCTCGTCGCCGGTGGTGCACAGCAGCACCTGTGGTCGTGCCTGTACCGGAACTTGATGCACGCCGCTGGCTGCCAGCGCGCCGATCAAGGTGGGGGTCAGCAGCTCGCCGGCTTCGGCCACGACCGCGCCGCCGGCCAGTTGTTCGCCGGCCTCGCGGATGAAACGCCCCGCGCCGCTTGGCCCGGTAAAGGTGGCCGTGCCGCTCGGCGTGCCTGCACCGACCCGAACCAGCGCAGGAAAAGCTGCAGAAACCGTCTCCTCGATGGGAACCACGGTGTCTGCCCCGGAGGGGATGGGAGCGCCGGTCATCACCGGGATGACGGTACCGGGTTCAAGGGTCAATCGCGGGTCGCCGGCCGCGGCGGTGAAACCAAGCGGGAAGGTCAGCGGGGATTGCCTACTGGCCGCGGCGAGCTGCTGCGAGTGAAGGGCGTAGCCGTCCATCTGCGAATTGGTAAAGGCGGGGATCGGCAGGGTGGCGGTCATTTGCGCGGCGGTGACCCGACCGGCGAGCGCAGGGTGGCCGACGCTCAAGAGTTCCGGCGCTTCGCCGCGAAGGCGCTGCAGCATTGGCGCCAGCAGATCGCGCACATGGACGCGGTGGGATTCGAGAGTGCAACTCATGAAGGGTGGTTACCCGCCGGCGAAGGGTGGAAGCACATCAACGGTCAGCGGTTTGCCGTCTGTTTCATCCCCGGCGGTGCGCAGCGCACCGGTATCGCGGCGGACCGTGCCGTTGACCAAGAAACTTCCGGCGTTGAGCACTTTTGCCATCTCTTGGCCGTACTTTTCCTGGAGTCCGGCGCGTAATTCCGCGAGCGTTGTCACGGTTGGCCAATGCTCCTCTTCGGTGCCGGCGGCCTGGGCGGCGGCGGCGAAGTAACGGATCAGGATCGAGGTCATATCTCCATGCTATCTTGTGCGTAGCGGGCAGGTAAGTCGATAAACGCGTAGGATCCCAGTATGAATCAAAGCGTATCTCCGGGTGGTGCCACGCCTCCTGCCGCGGTGCAGGTGGGCGCGGAACTCAACGACGAACAGCGCGCTCGTGCCCAGCGGCAGCTCTCACTGCCCGGCTTCGGTTTTGAGTCCCAGCGCAGGCTCGCCCACGCGCGGGTCTTGGTCATCGGTGCCGGTGGACTCGGGTGCGCGAGCGTGCCGTATCTGGTCGGGGCCGGGGTGGGGACCATCGGGCTGGTTGATGATGATGTGGTCGAACTTTCGAATCTGCATCGGCAGGTTGCGCACACCACGGCGAACCTCGGCGTGGCCAAGACCTCGTCTTTGGCGCAGGCGGCCAGGGCGCTGGACCCGAGCATTACGGTTGTTGAACACAACTTGCGGTTGACCGCCGAGAACGCCTTGGAGATCTTTGCCGGCTACGACCTGGTAGTTGATGGGAGCGATAATTTCCCCACCCGCTATCTGGTTAATGATGCGGCTCAGCTCAGCGGGATTCCGTTGATCTGGGGATCCATCCTCGCCCATCATGGGCAAGTCAGCGTGGCTTGGCATGAGTACGGCCCGGGCTACCGGGATCTGTTCCCGAGTCCGCCGGAACCGGGCACCGTGGTGAACTGTGCCGTCGGCGGGGTGCTGCCGGGGCTCTGCGGAACGGTTGGTTCCTTGCTGGCCACCGAAACCTTGAAGGTGATCACCGGACTAGGCGACCTGCTCATTGGCCGGGTGCTGATCTATGACGCGCTCGCCGGCCGCACCAGGGAAATCGCCTACGGCCGTGACCCGCAAGGAAATCCGGTGAGCGAATTGATCGACTACGAACTATTCTGCGCCGGCGCAGAACCGCAACCCGAGGCGATCTCGGCCTCCGAGCTCGCGGGAATGATGCGTTCCGGTGATGCCCCGCGCTTGCTTGATGTGCGGACCTTGGCAGAACGCGAACAGCTGCGCATCGCCGGATCCCAGTTTGTGCCGTTGGATGAGCTTGAAGCGGCTTCCCAAGCGGAGCAGTCATTGTTCCTGCCCGGTAGCGGCGAGCTGATTGTCTATTGCGCCCGTGACCCCCGGTCCATCCGTGCCGCACAGCTATTAGCCAAGCGCGGGGTGCCGGTGCGCTACCTTTCAGGTGGTATCCACGAGTTCGCCCCGCTTGCCCCGGAATTCACCGCGACGGATGCCGCGATGGCATCAACAGACAGCTTGAAGGAGAACTCATGACCGAGTTGAACAATTCACTTGCCCGCATCAGCACTGAGGCCATCGATGAGTCCGCGGTTCGAGCGGCGGTGGACGGACCGGACGCCGGAGCGGTGGTGATGTTCCATGGCATCGTACGCAACCATGACGGCGGCGAAAAGGTCATGGGACTGGACTACTCAAGCCACCCGCAGGCCGAAGAGTTCCTGGCCAAGATCCTGGCCGAAGAGCAGGAACGCTCCGGGGTGCGTATGGCGGCGGTGCACCGCGTGGGGGAACTGAAAATTGGCGACGCTGCCTTGGTCGCGGCGTCTGCTGCCGCGCACCGTGGCGAGGCCTTCGCCGCCATCGAAGCGCTGGTTGAGCGCATCAAGCACGAGGTGCCGATCTGGAAGCGTCAGCATTTCGAAGCGGGAACCAGTCAATGGGTGGGACTCTAAGCACGGAGACATTAGCCACCGGTTTCAGTCATCTCGGCGCGGCTGAGGTGACAGCAAAGCTAGATCTGCCGCAAACGACGAGGGATATTCGCTTAGACCGGTGGTTTTCTGGCTTGGCGCACAGCGACAGCAACCCATAGGGCAGCAAGCGCCAGCATCGCACCGCCTGGCCAAACCGTGCCGGTTGTCATCTGCCAAACACCCACGATCAGGAAAAGCGCCGCGAGAACCGAGGCAGTTGTGGGTGAAACCGTGGAATTCTTCATGTCACCAATTTCCGCTTAGTCCCAGATCCAGAGCGCTTCGAAAACGCCTGATTTTGCCAATCCCGGTAAACCGCCCGCGGCAGTAGCAAATCACATGATATCTCTAGCTGCGGCACATTTCCGTGTCCGGGTCAGCCACCGCCGCGGGTGTCGGCGAGGCCCGGCGATACGGAGGCTGCCGCCATCGTGCGAGAGCCTGAAAACGTATATGCCAGCTCGCCACTCAGAAGCTGCCGTTCGAGGGGTTGTAACTCAGATGGCGCCGCCGGCGGGATGGCCGCACCTCGGCTTAGCGCCACGCGGCCGCAGACCGTGCCGGCATCCTCGGACGAGCGGCTGTGATGGATCGTGAAGTCGGCGCGGAAATAACTCGTGACGCGCGTGACATCGGCGGTAGCATGGCAAAGTACCGTTTTTGAAGGAGCCGAGCATGCAACTACGCCCAACGCTGGCGTTAGCTGGATTCCTAATTCTGGCTCTGAGCTCTTGCGCAGCAAATGACGGGATGGAAAACGCCGCGCAGCCGCAGACCCAAATCAACATTTCGGCAGCAACCTCTTTGCATGAGCCCTTCGAACAATTGGCTCAGGAATTCCGGGAGCAGCACCCAGATATTCTGCTCTCCGATATTAGCTATGACGGTTCCGCAACGCTCGCCACCCAGATCATCGCCGGAGCGCCCGCAGATGTCTTTGCCTCGGCAGATGAACGCAACATGGACGCGTTGCAGGAGGCCGGCTTGGTGGCCACCCCGAGCATCTTCGCTACCAACACGCTGGTGATTGCCCTTCCCCAGGGGAACCCGGGCAACATCAGTGAGCTGGCGGACCTTGCAGAGGCCACCACGGTGCTCTGCGCTCCCGAAGTGCCCTGTGGTTCCGCGGCCAAAAAATTGCTAGATCTTGCCGGCGTGCAGGTCGAAGCCGCAAGTCTGGAACAGAATGTAGGCACCGTACTGGTCAAGGTTGCCACCGGGGAAGCGGACGCGGGACTGGTATACCGCACGGAAATGGCCAATGAGCCGACCGCGGAAAGCATTATTCCTCCCGAGGCACAGAAGGTCGTCAACTCGTATCCCATCTCGGTAGTCGCCAATGCAAGCGGGGACAAACAAGAAGTGGCCAAGCGCGAGGCTGCCGAAGAGTTCGTGGACTATGTTCTGAGCGAGCATGGACAACAGGTGATGCGCGAATATGGCTTCGGAAGCCCGACGTCCTCCGCCCAGTTGAAGTCCGGGCAGAAATGACCGCCCAAGTAGATGTCGGCACCCGGGCGCCGAGCCTGGTGCTGCTGCCCGCAGTATTGGCTGTGGCCTTGCTCGTCCTTCCGCTGTTTGCCTTGTTGACGCAAGCCTCCTGGGGTACCTTGTGGGCGGATGTGACCAGCCCCCAGGCCTTGCAGGCGCTTGGCCTATCGCTGCGCACCGCGCTGCTGGCTACCGTGCTGTGCACGCTGCTCGGAGTGCCGCTGGCACTGCTCATTGCCCGTAGCTCCCCGCACGTTGCACAGGTTCTCCGTGCATTGGTGGCGGTGCCCCTGGTACTCCCGCCTATGGTCGGCGGTGTCGCGCTGCTGCTGCTCTTCGGCCGGACTAGCGGCATTGGCCAGCTGCTGGAACAGTTCTGGGGGTTCACCCTCCCGTTTTCCACCGCCGCGGTGGTGATGGCGCAAATGTTTGTCGCACTGCCTTTTCTGGTGCTCACCGTCGAAGGGACCCTGCGTACCAGCGGGGCGGCCTATGAGCAGACCGCGGCCACGCTTGGCGCCGGACGCTGGATGGTGCTGACCCGAATCAGCCTGCCCTTGGCCGCACCGGGGCTGTTTGCCGGGATGATCCTCTGCTTCGCCAGGGCTCTGGGCGAGTTTGGGGCTACCGCGCTTTTTGCCGGCAATGCGCCAGGACGCACCCAGACCATGCCACTGGCAATCTATACGGCTTTCAACGGGGCAGGCGCCGGACGAGAATCAGCCGTTGCGCTTTCATTGTTGTTACTCGCGGCCGCAGTACTGGTCCTGGTTTGCCTGCGTGCCTGGCGTCCAGGGGCGTTGAAATGACCACCGGGCTTCTGGCTGAAATCCGTGTGGCGCGCCCAAACTTCGAAATTAACGTGCAACTGGACCTTGAATTCCGGAAGACCCTCGCATTGATGGGACCCAACGGAGCTGGAAAGTCCACGATTGTGCATGCAATAGCTGGAATTCAACACCTTACGTCCGGACAGATTTCCCTGAACGGTAAGGTGCTCTCCGGTCCCGGAGTGCACCTGCCGCCACACCGCCGAGCGATCGGACTGCTCGGGCAGCAGCCCAGGCTCTTCCCGCATTTGGACGCCGCGGAGAATATCGCCTTCGCAGCCCGCGCGGCTGGCCTAAGCAAACGCGCCGCCCAGCAGGTGGCGCACGACTGGCTTGAACGCTTAGGGCTCACGGCATTCGCGACGCAACGACCCGCCGCGCTTTCCGGTGGGCAGCAGCAGCGTATCGCGCTGGCTCGTGCCTTGGCCGCGGGACCGAAGCTGTTGCTGGTTGATGAGCCCTTCTCCGCACTTGATGTCCAAGCGGCGGTGGAGATGCGCGAGCTGGTCCGTGAAGAGCTATCCCGCACCGGAACCACCGCGGTGGTCGTCTCGCATTCGGGGGCGGACGCGCTGGCCCTGGCAGAGCGATTATTGGTGATCGAACGCGGGGTGGTCGTTCAGCAGGGGTATACGCGGCAAGTGCTTGCGCAGCCGGCTACGGAGTTTGTGCGGGCCGTGGCCAATAGCGTTCCGGCGGGCTACGAGAGCGAACCGGAGAAGCGATGTTCCTCTTAGCAATGAAGCCAAAGATTTTTCCGTCCGGCACCTTTCGATTATTTCTTGCTTCCGGGCCTACACAACGTTTGATGGTAATGAAGGATGAGGAGCGATGGGGATAAGCCCTGCAGAACATCTGGCGTGGATTCTTGACCGAATCACCCTGGTAGCCACCCGCACGGTGGGCTTGGCCGAGGCGCGAGGAACGGTGCTTGCCGAGGATGTGTTCGCTGCTCACTCGCTGCCGCTGTGGGAGAACTCGGCCATGGACGGCTACGCGGTGCGCAGCTGCGATACGTCCAACGCTAGCTGGCAGCAGCCGATCGTCTTGAAGGTGATGGGCGAAGTGGCCGCGGGAAGTTCGTGGGATGCGCCGCTGGAGCCTGGCCAAGCGGTGCGCATCATGACCGGTGCTCCCATCCCCTCCCGTGCCGACGCGGTAGTGCGCGTCGAATCGACCATTGGCGATCAGGGCGAAAGCACTTGGGCCGAAGAACTCGTGCGAGTATTCAAACCGGTTCAGCCCGGCCAGGAGATCCGTGCCCATGGAGAAGACCTGGCCCGAGGTGCATTGGTGGCGCGCGCCGGAGATCAGCTGACCGCGGTGCGCCTGTCGGCATTGGCCGCGGCCGGAATAGCCAAGGTACTGGTTCGGCGGGCGCCGCGAGTTGCGGTGCTGGTCACCGGTGCCGAATTGCAACCACTTGGTGCGGAGCTGACCCGCGGGCAGATCCCGGAATCAAACTCCTTGCTCATTGGCGGACTCTTGGCCGAGGCGGGCATCGTCGAGGTCAGCGTGCAGCATTGCCCCGATGAGGCAGCCGAGGTGACCCAAAGGCTGGCCGAACTGGGTTCGAGCTACGACGCCATCGTGAGCACCGGCGGGGTGGGCCCGGGCACACGGGACGTGATGCGGTTGGCGCTGGCAGATGAGGCAGAGGTTCGTGCCGTGAGGCTGGATGCACGTCCCGGGCAGCCGCAATGCACCGGGCGATTGGCCGCCGGCGCGTTCGTCTTCGCGCTGCCGGGCAATCCGGTCAGCGCGGCGGTCGGCTTTGAACTGTTCGTAATCCCTGCGCTGCGTGCCATGCAGGGGCACACGGTGTCCGAGCGTCCACGATTGACCGCTACCGCCGGGACCGGTTGGCGTGGATTCACCGGGAAGCTGCAAGTGCTCCCCGTTGAGTTCGAACATGGGCAGTCTTTGCGCTGCTATCCGGTGGTGCACTCCAAGCGGGTGTCGCATTCCGTCGGTGGTTTCGGCGCGGCCCAAGGGTACGCCCTGGTCGAACCTGAACGTGGGGACATCGCCGAGGGCGATAGCGTGCAAGTCATCCGGATGCTTCCATGATGGCCGCCGACGCATTGATTCTCGCCGGTGGCCGTGGGTCCAGGCTCGGTGGCCTGGATAAAGCCGAACTGCTCCTTGGCGGGCAGCGGCTGGTGGACCGCGTGGTGCGCGCTTGCCGGGAAAGTATCAGCGGCCAGGTGATCGTTGTGGGTCCCGAAACTGCTGGAACCCAAGCGGACGCGGTGCTGCGCGAAGAACCTGAATTCGCCGGACCGCTGGCCGCAGTTGCGGTGGGGCTTCGTGCGGTGACAGCTAACTGGGTAGTGATTCTGTCTTGCGACCTGGAATATCCGGCCACGGTCTGTCAGGCGCTTTCCGTGGCCATGGAGACTTCTGGGACGGATGGCGTGGTGCTGGTAGACGACAACGGGCGGACGCAGTGGCTCGCGGGTTGCTACCGCACCGAGCCGCTGCGCGAAGCCTGCGAGGCGCTGGGCGCCGGCGTCGTCAATGCACCGGTCAGGCGGGCTTTCAACAACCTTCGGCTGAACAGGGCCAAGATTTCGGGGGAGAAATCGGCGGATATTGATACCCCCGAAGCGTTGGAAGAGGCCCGTCTGCGGCAAAAGAATTCAACTCAATCGACGAAGCCAACCAAGACTTAGCGAGCAAAGGAAAATAATCATGGCACAGCATCTCCCACCCGAGGCACTCATTCCGTGGCTGGAGGCCGCGGCCGAGGAACTCGGCTTGGACGCCAACGAGGTATCTATAGGCACGCTGCTCGACGTGGCCAAGCACGTTGCCCACGACGTCGCGCGGCCAGCTGCCCCATTGAGCACCTTTCTCTTGGGCTTGGCTCTTGGCCGCGCGGAACCGGGCACCGAGCTGTCGGCGCTCGCCGAGAAGCTCAACGCACGGGCCGCGCGTTGGGCGGCCGAGCAACAGTAAGCCCGAGCTGCTGAAGTTCCACCACGTGTCTCAGCTCAACGCGTTGTAGCCACCCAATGGCGAGGTAGGCATCTCCGGCTTCAGCGGGCTGAGCATTGCCGTGTGCCGCCTCCGGGCGCACAATCGGGAGATGACTAAATATCTGATCTCGTTTCCGAGCCGGGCCATGGTGATTGCGGACGAAGAGCTGCCGCGTGTCGCCGCCGATGCCCGTGCCGTGATTTCCGAGGCCAAAGCGGCAGGTGTCTATGTCTTCGGTGGTGGCATCGAGGAACGCGTGGGTCCGGTACTGGTATCGGCAGATGGTTCGGTGAGTGACGAAATCTATTCGGGTTCGGAGCTCAAAGGCGGATTTACCGTGCTGGAGGTGCCAACCCGTGAAGAAGCGCTGGGCTGGGCTCGAAAGATCGCGGTGGCCTGTCGTTGCGCACAAGAGCTGCGCGAATTCGCCTATGACTCGGCGAGCTAGCCCCGCACCACTGTAGACTCGTGTCTTATGGCAATCGGCGCGACAATACAAACTTTTGAAGTCCAACTGGCTGATGTGGATCGCGGTGTTTACGAAGATCTCTCACTGCGTGTGGCACAGCAAGCCTCGGAGACCGACGCCTATCTGGTGACCCGGGTTCTCGCCTACTGCCTCGAAGCGGAGGAAGGCATCGCATTTTCTGCCGGAGGGGTATCCACGGGGGAGGAACCGGCGGTGCTGGTCAAGGACCTCACCGGAAGCATCCTGGCCTGGATTGAGGTAGGCGCCCCGGATGCCCAGCGCCTTCACCAGGGAAGTAAGCGCGCAGAGCGTGCCGCCGTTTACACCCACCGAGAGCCTGCGAAGTTGTTGGCCTCGTGGAAGGGCAAGACCATCTACCAAGCCGATGAGATTGTTGTCCGTTCCTTTGACCCCGGCTTCATCGATTTGGCAGCCAAGGCCCTCACCCGGCGCAACACCATGTCGGTTTCGGTGACCGAGGGGCAGATCTATCTCGAACTCAACGGCAGCAATTTTGAGACGCAAATTCACGAGCATCACATCGAGTAGCGACCGCAGGCGGTAAAGCACGCCTCCAGCGTGAATATCATTATTGAACGGATGATTTTGCCTGCAAAGGCACCCGGAATTGCTATTAGTTTCCGGTCCAATCCAAAAGGCCGATTGCCTCCGTTTTATAAGGTATTAGTCCGTGGCTTCACGGGAAAGCGGTGCTGGCCGTGCGACCTGGATCGCTCTTTCGCGGCTCTCCTCATCTTGCATACCTGTGAGTCTGCTTTCCCAGCTTTACTCTCCGGGCCCCGGGGCGAGGTTTGCCGACCATGAGTCAAGCAGTGAGCGCAGTTCCTCCGGTTGCACATCGCTGACCTTCGCCTCGCTCAACGCAAGGCCGAAGGCAGCCCAAGGTAGGTTGGCGTTCTCGGTGCGCACCATGGCGCTGTCCTCATCAAGCGGATGGATCTCGAACCACCGGCCGATGCGCGGTGCCAGCTCCTCTGCGCTGGCATGCACCCGCGCGCTGATCTGTTGCTGACCGGCTCCGCGCAGCCCTTCGCGGACAAACTGGGCTGCATCGCCGCCGGGAATCTCCCGCGGGACAAAGCGCAGTGCCCGCGCCGCGGCGTTTTCAGCTCGATCCACGCGAAAGCTGCGCCAATCCGCGCGATCCAGATCATAGGCCACCAGATAGTAGCGGTTGCCCACATTGACCAGTTTAGCCGGTTCCACCCGCCTTGAACTGGCGGTTCCCTTAGCATCGCGGTAGTCGAAGGCCACCCGTTCGCGGTCGCGGCATCCCTGGGCGAACACCACCAGCACCTGGGGGTCCACCGGTTCTGGAACAGCGTGCTGCGAGTTCAACGGGACGGTGCTGGCAGTCAATGCCTGGGCCCGCTGCCGCAACCTGGCCGGCAGCACCGGAACGACCTTGGACAGCGCGCGCAATGCGGCTTCGGCTAACGCGGAAGAGCCGCCATGCACCGTAGATTGCAGCCCGATGACCAGCGCCACGGCTTCCTCATCGCCGAGTACCAGTGGAGGCAGGGCAGTGCCGGAGGCCAGCTGGTAGCCGCCACCCACCCCGCGGTCAGCCTGCACCGGGTAGCCCAGATCGCGCAGCCGGTCGATGTCCCGGCGCACGGTGCGCAAACTGACTTCCAGCCGTTCGGCCAGCTCGTCGCCGGACCAGTAGCGGCGGGTTTGCAGCAAGGAGAGCAAACGCAAGAATCTGGTGCTGGTACTCATGCAATTAGTCTGCCTTAATTTAGGACAAAAACTGGCGCTTATTGCTTCTACGCTGGTAATTATCAGCTGGAAATACCGGCTGAAGCTGATGCCAGGAGGCAACAATGAGCACCATGGCCACCACCGAAACCACCCTGACCGGGGAACGCGCCGACCTATTCCAGGCGTTAGCCAACGCCCGGCACTTCCTGCGCTTCACCGTCCGTGGACTCAGTGATTCGCAGGCAGCACAGCGCACCACCGACAGCGAATTGACCCCCGGCGGACTAATCAAGCATGTGACCGCAGTGGAAAAGCAGTGGCAGGAATTCATGGTCAAGGGACGGGCCGCCATGGCCTGGGACGGGGCAGACTTCAGCAAGATGCCACCCGAAGCAGTGGAGGCTTTCCAGAATGAATTCCGCATGTCGCGCGAAGAGTGCTTGGATGAGCTGCTGGAAAACTACGCGCGGGTCGCAGCCCACACCGATGACTTTCTGGCAGAGTTAGACATGGATACCGTCCACGAATTGCCCAAGGCACCCTGGTTTGTCGATACCCATTGGACGGTGCGCCGCACGTTGCTGCACATCATCGCCGAAATCACCCAGCATGCCGGGCATGCCGACATCATCCGCGAATCCTTGGACGGACAAAAAACCATGGGCTAACCACCGAAGCCGGGCGTCGCGATATTGGTGGCAAAGAAGGATGCGCTCCTGGGGATAATCAGGCGACCCCGAATGCTGGCCACTGTTAGTGGCGACAAAATAAGCTTCTCAGCCAGCACGGACATTTTAAGGCAATGAAAAACCCCGAGAATTCAATGATTCTCGGGGTTTTCGCTGGCGGTGACGGTGGGATTTGAACCCACGGTACGGGGTTACCGTACACAACATTTCGAGTGTTGCACCTTCGGCCGCTCGGACACGTCACCAGACCTGATAACTCTATAACGAACCTTTCGAGAACACCAAAACGAACGAGGCGAAAATCCCGGTAAGTGGTTCGAAACACATATGGGTGTTCGCTCAGCCGCGTTTGGATCGGAAGAAATCGCGCAGCAGGTCTGCGCACTCGTTTTCTTTGACCCGCGGGTATACCTCGACCCAGTGGTTCAAGCGGGGTTCGCGGACGATGTCGAAGACCGAGCCGCAGGCTCCGGCCTTCTCATCCCAAGCGCCGAAGACCAGTCGGGGGATGCGCGAAAGCACGATGGCTCCGGCGCACATGGCGCAGGGCTCCAGCGTGACGACCAGCGTGCAGTCTTCTAGTCGCCATCCGTCGGCGTTGTCCTTAACCTGTAGCGCTTTGACTGCGTTGCGGATGGCCACCACTTCGGCGTGAGCCGTCGGATCAAAGTGCGCCTCGCGCTCATTGCGTCCGGTGGAAAGGAGCTTGCCTTCGGGGGAGATGACGACCGCGCCGATTGGAACATCATCGGTGTCCAATGCGGCTCGGGCCTCTGCGAGGGCGAGGTCCATCCAAGTCTCGTGTACGTGCGCCATAGTGCCTTTACCTTACGTGTTTTAGCCTCGTCAGTGCATGCGCTTGGGGACTAGCACTCCGCAAAACACCGATATGCCTTTGCCGTGGGGACCGCAATCCCGCTGATTCCTGTTTAGTTGGGCACATCATGGAGTGATTACACCGGGATTTCGCACTTTTATCTCGTTTGCTTCATTGGTGGGCTGATAGATTTCTACTTATGCGCGTACAGGTAGTCGACCACCCATTGGTGGCACATAAGGTTTCAGTTCTTCGAGACAAAGATACTCCGTCCCCGATTTTCCGCCAGCTGACCGACGAACTGGTCACCCTGCTGGCCTACGAAGCAACCCGCGAGGTGCGCACCGAAGAAGTCGAGGTAGTCACCCCGGTAGCCACCACCACCGGAATCACCTTCGCCAAGCCAACCCCTTTGGTGGTGCCGATTCTTCGCGCGGGTCTGGGCATGCTTGAAGGCATGACCCGCTTGGTGCCCACCGCCGAGGTCGGCTTCCTGGGCATGGCCCGCAACGAAGAAACCCTGGACATCATCACCTACGCCGACCGCGTGCCAAACGATCTGTCCGGCCGTCAGGTTTTCGTGCTGGATCCGATGCTGGCCACCGGCGGCACCCTGGCCGAAGCGATCAAGTTCATCTTCGAGCGCGGCGCCGAATCGGTCACCTGCATCTGCCTGATCGCGGCTCCGGAGGGCGTGGAACGCCTGAAGGAAATCCACGGTGCCGACGAGCGCGTCCACATCGTGCTTGCCGCGATGGACGAACGACTGGACGAGAAGTCCTACATCATCCCCGGACTCGGAGATGCCGGGGACCGTCTGTACGGCGTCACCCCACCGATCGTCTAGACGGCCCTCGCTTAGCCTGCGGTTTCGTCGCTGGCGGGCATTTCGCCCGCCAGCGGCAGCCGCACCTCGAAGAGCGTATGACCAGGCTCTGAGGTCACCGAAATGGTGCCCCGGTGGGCCTCGACAATGCTCTTGGCAATAGGCAGCCCGAGGCCGGTGGTGCCGTCCATTCCGGAGCGGGCCTTGTCGGCGCGGGTGAATCTTTCGAAGACCTTCGGCAGGAACTCTTCGGAGATCCCTTCGCCGGTGTCATGCACCTGCAGCACCGCCTCGCCGCTTTCGAGATCTTGCCCCACGCTGACGGTTACGGAGTTGCCAGCCGAGGTGTGCTTACGCGCGTTGGCCAGCAAATTGGTAATCACTCGGCGCAGGGAGGGCGAATCGGCGTTGACCGTTGTCCCCGGTGCCTGGCAGACAAATTCCCAGAGATGGTCATCCGCGGTGGCCTTGAAATCCTCGGTGATATCTGAAGTTAATGCGCATAAATCCAGGCGCTTCATGGTGAACGAAGTCTCCTCGTCCAGCCGGGCCAAGAGCAACAAATTTTCCACCAGCGAACCCATGCGGTTGCTTTGCTGCAGTACTCGATCCACCGAACGCCTGCCGTCGGGGGAGAAATGCTCGGTTGCCGACAGCAATTCGGTGTAGCCGCGAATCGCCGATAGCGGAGTGCGCAACTCATGCGAAGCATCCGCCACGAATTGACGCATCTGGTCCTGAGATTTTTCACGTGCCGTCAGCGCGGTAGATACGTTGTCGAGCATGGCGTTCAAGGCGCGTCCCACGTTGCCAACTTCGGTGCCGGGAACGGCATCTTCGGAAGCGACTCGCTGGGTCAGCTCGACCTTTCCCGATTCAAGTTCTTCGGCAGCTACCGAGGAGGCCACCGCCGCGACGCGTTTGAGCGGGGCGAATGACCGGCTAATGAGCCAGGTTCCCACCAAACCGGTGCCGATCACCAAGCTGATCGCGATGAACAGCGTCAGCCACGCCATTTCGAGCAGTGTTTGATCCGTGGAATCCAGCGGCAAGCCAACGATCAGCACGCCTCCGGAGCCAGGATCTGGAACCGCCGAGAGCAGATAGTCGCCCACGGACAACGTGCGTCGTACAGGTTCCGCGTTGATGTCGATGGTCACCAGATGGATGGCGTCATCCTGGGAGAGCATGACTCGTTCGCCATGCTGGTCAAGCACGTCTCCGGAGAAAACATAGCGATCCACGAAGCGCGCGGTCAGAGTGCCCGCGGCCTGTCCGGGCGCATAGAGGCGCTGATCCGGGCGGGCTAGCCCTACCGAGTAGCTACTGGCTCGTTCCACCGAGGCCTTGAGCTGTTCGTCCAGCTGGTCCATCAGCGTTTGGCGCATGCCGGCGTTGTAGAGCAGCCCGAGCAAGACGCAGACTGCGGTCAGCGAGCCCAGCAGGATCATTAGCAGTTTGCGCTGCAGCGCGTGTGGCGAACTTGGCCGGAGGCCGGTGGGAAATGAACTCATGCAGCGGGCTTGAGGACGTAGCCCACACCACGCACCGTGTGGATCATTGATTCGGCGTCGACATCGATCTTTTTGCGCAGGTAAGAGATGTAGAGCTCGACAATATTTGCTTGACCGTCGAAGTCGTAATGCCAGACGTTGTCGAGGATTTGCGACTTGGAGACCACTCGCCGGGCGTTATTCATCAAGTAGCTGAGCAGATCAAACTCTGTTGCGGTCAGCGAGATCGAGCGTCCGGCGCGGGAGACATCGTGTGAATCCAGATTCAGCACCAGATCGCCAACTACAAGTTCTGCGGAGTCCGCGGTCGAGGCACCGGAGCGTTCAACCAGACGGTGTAGGCGAATGAGTACTTCTTCGAGGCTGAACGGTTTCGCCACGTAATCATCGGCGCCGGCACCCAACCCTTCGATCCGGTCCTCGACCGCATCCTTCGCGGTGAGAAATAGTACGGGGACTTCTGGCAGGTAACTGCGTACCTTGCGCAGTACCTCGGGGCCGTCGAAGCCGGGGAGCATCCAGTCCAGAACCAAAACATCCGGGGAGAGTGAGCGCGCGGTGGCTACGGCTTCCGGACCATCGTGGGCCATCGTTGCTTCCCAGCCAAGCATGCGAGTACCCATGGCCACCAGTTCCGCCAATGACGGTTCATCATCGACGACCAGGACCTTGATGGGTGTGCCATCTGGATGGGTCAGCCGGGGTAATTGTGCGGGAGAAAAACGTGAATCGCTCATGTTAACCAGCTTCTCCTATTGTCATTGGGCTACTTTATGTTTCAGCTGTGCAACAGCTATGACTGTATGTCGAGTTTATGCGGGAATATTCCGTTCGGGTAGCGGTTAATTTGGTCAAATGCCGCAATGCACGAATGTTTGACCTATGGACCACCTATGAGCCTGAATGAATATTCATGACCGTGAATGGCATGGTCATTCTGCATATTTTTGGCCTCGATATTGGTCATTCCGATTAGTTAAGCGCTTAGATACCTGAGATTTGCCCAAGGTGCTCTCCGTCACTTTTGGACACATCTGTCTCACATACTGAACAGTGGTGACCTTTGTTACTTGCAAGTTTCGAATGTTACGGGGAATACTTGGTGTGTGAGTACGGCGCAGATCAACAACAGCAATCAGGGTAGAGGCCCTGAGGGTACGCTTGCGTGCTGTTGTCGAATGCTCGGCGTCGGTGAAATTGGATCGATCGGCTGAAGTAACAAGCGGCCGAGTCCAGAGACACCGACGGGAAACCCAACTGCTGTTCGTGAAAGAAGGTCGCGGGCGGCGCAAGCAAAACCCGAAGCATTAACGCCAAATCACTTGGCCTTCGCACGAAAAGGAAGTCATCATGTCGGCTGGATCCGGATACGTACACGTTTCAATTCGCAACGCTCAGAATCGCGCGGCGGCAGCACAGCGCGCCGCTGCTGGTAGCGGAAGCTATGCTCCGGCCGGCTATCGCCCGCTGCGTGCGGTCAACAACGTTCATGAAACGCGTGAACCGATGACTCAAGCTATCGCCACACCAGTACAGTCCTCTGGCACGCCTAGCGCGGACACCAGCGCTCGTGGTTTCGTGCTGTATGTCGGACTGGATGAAGCTGCCGCCCAGGCTCAGGGAACCTCGTTGGGAAAGTTGGCAACCCAGGTTCGCGCATTCCTGGCGACCTTGTCGCCGCAGGCGCAGACCCATGCTGCAGTAGCGCTGGCGCCAACCAGCGCGCAAGGCGAGCCAATTGACGTCGTTCGTCAGGCGCTGGGGGATCCCACCCTGTCACGTCGCCCGCGTGCCGAAGCTCGTCCAAGCGCGCCACGCCCATCCGGCGTGCTGATCGATCTGTCCCGCCGAGAGGTTTACCTCGATGGTGAAACGCTGAACCTGACCTTCAAGGAATTCGAACTGCTGAATTTCTTGGTGGAGAACGGCACCCGCACCGTGGGCCGTGAAGAATTGCTGGAAAACCTGTGGCGCAATGCCGAGGAGATCCCGAATGAGCGAACCATCGACGTGCACATCCGTCGCTTGCGCTCGAAGCTGGGTCGCTTGGCGAACACCGTGCGCACCGTGCGTGGACAGGGCTACCGCTTCTACGAGCACCCAGAGGTAGTCGTCTGGGCCGCTCCGGAATACTCCATCTAAGCAGAACGCTTTTTTCGCTGAGGCGAGCAAACCACTCAGGTTTGTTCGCCTCAGTTTTTTAGGTCCCGCGCGTCTAAGCTTGGACTATGAATACTATGCAGCGCCGTCGGCTGATTCTCATGCGCCATGGAAAGTCTGACTACCCGCTGGGAGTGAGTGATCATGACCGCCCGCTGGCCGCTCGCGGCAACCGCGAAGCGCCGGCCGCCGGTGCCTGGCTGGTAGAGAATGACCTGATACCGGATTACATCATCTGCTCCGACGCGTTGCGCGCTAGGGCAACCTGCGCCTGGGTGCTCTCGGAGCTCGGCGAAAAAGGTCCAACCCCGTACGTCGACTCGCGCGTTTACGGCGCAGGGGCCACCGCCTTATGCTCAATCATCAACGAGGTCCCTGATGCCGTCTCCACCTTGCTGGTCATCGGGCACCAGCCGACGCTCCAGGACCTCGCACTGCGTCTGGCCTCGGCGCAATCCGATGAGGAAGCAGTCTACGAACTGGCGATGAACTATCCGACGTTGGGCACTACGGTGCTAGAAACAGATCATTCCTACTCACTTTTGGATGCGCGCGATGCGCGGGTCACGCATTTCATCGTCCCGCGGCCTGAATGAGAAGATTCTCATGAGGAATTTTTAAAGACCCTTGTCAGTCTCGTAATACGAGCTGTGTTGGCTTTATGAGGCGTGCATGAGAACGCCCTCATCATTTTCTTCCCAAGGCCTCAGGATTGATTCATCTTCGGTTCATCTTCGCTCGCTTGACTGATATTCATCGAGCCAAACGGCCGACTGAAGATGACGGTTTTCCGCTTCTGCGGGAACCGAAGTGAGAAAGGCCGAAGCCATGGGCATCATTGCAGAGATCATCCCGAACGAAAGCACCGAAACCTGCACCATCAAAGAAGCCCGGATTGCGATCGACGCCCTCCGCGCCAGCACCATCAAGGCGGCCTACACCACGCGCTTTGTCGCAGCCGAACTCTCCCGCAATCCACAGGACTTCCAGATTGTCTCCAGCTCGGGCATGGCTCCGCGCTCCGGTGATGTGGTGATCGCCAAGGTTTCCGAGCTGGGCAAGCACAAGGGCCTGCAGTCGCCGCACGCGCGCCGCCAAAAGCTCTTTGTCGGCCAGGAAATCATGGTGGCCTACGGCCACCGCTACGCACCGGACCAGTTCCTTGCCCACGTACCAACCGATCTTGGGCCATGCGAGCTGGTCGCCGGTGGCGGGCTGGCCTCGCGCGTGGAGCAACAGCACGCCTCGATTGACAAGGCCACCGAAATTGAACCGGTCGGTCTGCTGATGCGCGGCGGCAAGGTCGTCACGCTCAGCGACTTCGCCCCGCTAAGCGTCCAGAACCCTTCGGTTAATGTCACCTCCCGCATCGCAGGCCAGCGTCCACCGGTGATCGCGGTGCTCGGAACCTCGATGAACTCCGGAAAATCCACCACCCTCGGTTGCCTGGTCAATGGGTTGAGCAACGCGGGACTGCGGGTCGCCGCAGGTAAGGCGACCGGAACCGGTGCGGGGAACGACCCGAACCTGTTCACCGACGCCGGTGCCTTCAGCGTCTGCGACTTCACCGATTTCGGTTACCCCACCACCTACCGGTTGGACTATGAAACCGTTCGCGCGCTGCTGGTCTCGATGATCAATGAGCAGAGCGCCTCCGGCGCCGACGCGGTCATCATCGAGATCGCCGACGGCTTGTTCCAGGGCGAGACCTCGCGACTGCTCCGGGACCCGGTATTCAAGGAACACGTCGACCGTGTGCTGTTCAGCGCCCAGGATGCGCTCGGGGCAAAGGCGGGAGAAAAAATTCTCCTGGACGCAGGACTCGACCTCGCCGCGGTTTCCGGGGTGCTCACCGCATCCCCGCTGGCGGCCTCGGAAGCGCGATCCCACATGGACACCGAAATCATCGACACTTATGACCTGTGCGACCCACAGGTGGCCAGCGCACTGCTGCCGACACGCTAGGAGGCCCGATGACCGGCTCGCAGCCTGTAGATCCACCCACTATCAAGGAACCTTCGCTCCCGGCGTTGCTGGCGCCGGGGCGACGCGGGCTGCTGGCTGCCCTGCTGGCGCTGGCGCTGGGCGTGGGGGCGCTGTCCATCGCCATCGCTTGGCAGGTAGGCCAGTTGGCAACGGCCTTCGGCCTCGGAGCGCTGACCTGGGTTATCGTCCTGTCCCTGGCGTTTTTCTGTGCGAAGTTTATCGAACGGGTGCTGGCCGAAAGGCTTGGCCAGCACTATGTGGCTCAGCTGCGCGGATCATTGATATCGCATGCCCTCAAGGCTCGCCGGGGACCCTCGGTGGGGATCACCGTGGCGCGTTCAAGCAATGACCTGTCCTCCATCCGCAATTGGGTCACCCAAGGAATCGTGCCCTTGCTCGCGGGCATCCCGCTGATCGTTTTCGCCGCGCTCGGCTTGGGAGCCCTGCACCCACTGCTGGCCGCGGCGCTGGTACTTCCGGTCCTGCTGGAAGTTGGGTTGCTCGCGTTCTTGGCCCGAGGGGCCTTGCGCACCGCACGAGTGCTGCGCAGGCACCGGGGGAATCTTGCGGCACGGATCGCCGACACGGTCACCGCGGCCACCACCATCGCCGCGGGCGGAGGCGTGCGCCGCGAGGTCGAGCGAGTCGACCGAAGCTCGCAGAAAGTCGTTCAGGCCGCCGTGGATCGCGCAAAGTATGCCGGCGCCTTGCGGGCCGGATCGCTGACGGTGCCGTTGTTGGGCACCGCGCTGGTGGTGGCTGCCGGCTCCTGGGCGGGCCTTGGCGCGGGGACCTTGGCCAGCGCCTTGACGTTGATGGGGATCTGCGCAGGGACCATGGGCGAATGGGGGCGCATCGTTGAGTACCGGCAAAACTATCGAGCCGGCCGACGGATTATTGCTCCGCTGCTGCACGCAGAGAAATCCTGGAGCATCGCGGAGCAGAAAATGATCTCCACCCGAGAGGTGAAGGACCTGAACCGCAAAGAAATCACCGTGCGGATCCGTCCCACGGCACCGGGCTTGGAGAACTGGCCGGTGCTTCGAGCGCACGCAGGGCAACGGATCCAGGTGGTGGGGCCCGGGGCAGAATCCGGAGCACTGCTCGAATCTTTGGCCACCGGCAGGATCACCGCCCACGGCGATTCGCTCGGCGGGTTGTGGATCGCCGAGGGACGCAGCGAGGACCTTCCGGCTACCGAACGACGTAAGCTGATAGGCGCAGCGTTGAGTTCCATGGTTCCCGAACGCGGCACCATCATCCGTGCGCTGACCTACCGGCATCCGGGGTCTTCGGTGAAACGCGCGCTGCGCGTGGCCGCCGACTGCGGGCTAGAGCTCGGCCCGCTCCCCGCCGCGGAGCGCACCATGTTGCGTCGTGGGGGAGAACCTCTGGACTCCGCACAGCGCGCCTGCCTGATCATGGCACGCGCCCTGCTGAGACAGCCGCCGGTATTGATCCTCGACCCGGTGCTCAACCGCCTGCCGAGCGCCGCCCGCGAAGCGGTGATTCGAAAACTCAACGAATATCCCGGAGTGGTGATTTTCCAAGGAGAAATTCCGGGGCTCGAAGCAACCGGCACGTGGCAGGCACCGCTGCGCGTCGGAGCCCATGCCGAGAACCCGGCCCCGCTGGAAGACGCGGAATAGCCAAGCCGAGGATGCTCGCCTAGGACGCCACATGCTGGTGGGTGGCAAGCAAACCGTCAACGCTGTACAGCACCGCGTTGAGGGTGGTTTCGCGGTCGGCTACGTTGTCAGAAACGGTGCGCATACGTGCGGAGAACAAGGCCGCGCCGAAGATCGCCGTCGCCGCTGGCTGCTTTTCCTCGGGAGCCAAGATGACCAGGCGATCCAAGACTTCAACGAGGGTCGAGGTGACCCGTGAATACACCGGGGTAATTTGGTCGCCCCAGTCGCTTTCGGGCCGCAGCTGCTCGCTGATCCAGATTTGCGCGAATGACGGGTATTTCTCGACGAATTCAACGGCGATAGTGGCCATTGCCCGCAAAGCCTCGCGGGGCTTGGGATTCGCCGCGGCCTGATCCAGCTCGGCGACCAGCATATCGGCACCGAATTCCAGAACCTGGCCGATCATCTCGTCCTTGGAACCAAAGTTGTAATACACGGTTCCCTTGGAGACACCTGCCATTTGCGCGATCTCGTCCACCGATACGGCGTTGGGGCCGCGGGCGCCGAGCAGCTGCATCGAGGCCGCGAACAGACGCTTCTTGGAGGCGGTGGCCCGCACACGGGGCCGCGCGCTTGGTGGTGTAGTCATACCGTCAGCTCCGGTTGTAGCGTCTTCAAAGTCCAGGTCTTGTGCTTGCGCACCGCCAGGAAGCTCAGCAGCAGACCCAGCAGCGTGTAACCGATGACTGGGAGGATGGTGGCGACGAGCATTCCCAAGTCTGCACCATACATCACATGTCGCAATGCCACCACGACATTGCTCATCGGCAGAACCTGGTGCAATATCTGCAATGGTGCCGGCAACGTTTCCCAAGGGAAGGTGCCGCCAGCGGTCACCAGCTGCAGGACCATCAGCAATAGCACCACAAACTTACCTGCGGCACCCAGCAAGGCGCAGATTCCCTGGATCAATGCGCTGAAGCATAGTGCGGCGAGTAGGAACAAGCCCAAGGTCAACCATGGGTGTGCGGGTTCCAGCCCGACGGCGAACACCACCACCGCGTACAGCGCGGTGCACTGGATGAGTGAAATGAAAGCAAAGGGAAGCCACGCGCCCAACGCGATCTTCCAGCTGCTGCCGTTGGAAGCCAACGCACGGTTGTTGACCGGGCGCATCACCTGGGTGAGGATGAAGGTGCCGATCCAGGTAGCGAGGGTCATGAAGAACGGTGCGAGTCCCGCACCATAGGCACTGGCCTCGGATTGCGCATGGGAGTTCACCCGCAGCGGGTCACCGATCACGTCGGCTAGCTGTGCGGAAGTTGGCGAGTCGGGGTTCGGCACCTGGCCCACACCGCTGTCCAGGCCTTCGGAAAGATCGCCCGAGCCGTCTTGCAATTCGCTTGCGCCATCGCCGAGTTCGCCGACTCCTTGGTCCAGCGTGACCAGTGAATCGTGCAAGGTGGTGGTTCCGGCTGCCAGGTCCTTGGCTCCGGCATCGAGTTTATTGCTGCCTTGGGCCGCGTCTTTGGTACCTGCCAGTGCGGATTTCTGGCCTTCTGCAAGGGTGGAGCTTCCCGAAGCGAGCTTTGCGGCTCCGTCGGCGAGTTTGCTGCCGCCGTTCGCGGCGGATGAGATGCCATCGGCAAGGGCGGGAACGGCATCGTTGAGCTTGTCGGTGCCTTGGGCCAGGGTGTGCAGTCCGGTGGCCAGCTGCTTATTGCCGTCGGCAACCTGTTCGGAGCCTTCGGCGAGTTTATCCAGGTCGTTTTGCGCCGAGGTGAGTTTCACGTTGACGTCTTTGACCTTGGAGTTCAACTGCTCGGTGAGCGTGGAGTTTTCCACGGTGGATTGCAGCTGTGCGTTGATTTGCTCAGCCTGTTCCTGGGTGAGCGTTCCGGATTCGACCTGCCGTGCAAGGAACGCGTTGGTGTTTTGCTGCACCTGGTCCAGCCGGAATTCGGCATCCGCCTGCAGATCCCGGATGACCGCAATTGCCTCGTCGGCCGTGGCGCTGAGCTCGGCGTTTCCATTGGCTACCTGACGCGATCCGGCGGCTAGTTGATCTGCCGAGGCAGCGGCCTGTTGGGCTCCGTCGTTGAGCTTGGAAACCGAGCTGGGCAGGGGGGCCGTCTTTGACTCCAGGGTGTCTAGCCCGCTGCTGAGCGTTTTCGCCCCGGAATTGAGCTCGGCGCTGCCACTGGCCAAGTCATCTGTGCCAGCTACGAGCTTGCCTTGCCCGTCAACGAGTTTCTTGAGGCCGCCGGATAGCTGGCCGGTGCCGTCATGCAGGGTTTGTGCGCCAGCTTCAAGTTCGGCGCCGCCGGTCACGAGCTGCGTGGTGCCGTCTTGGAGGGTGAGGACCCCATCCGAAAGAGAAATCGTGCCGTCGTAGAGTTTCTTCGCGCCATCGGCCGCCTCGTCCATCGAATCGTGGATGTCGACAAAGCCGGCAATCATCCCTTCGGCGGTTTCGGTGCCGACTTCTTTGGAGACCGAATCACGCACTTCATTGGCCAGGGTCTTTGCGAAATTGCCAGCCATGAAATTATTGGCGTCATTGGTAGTTAGCTCCAGATTTGCCGCATTCGCGCTTTTCAGCTCCGCCGGGGAAGTCAACGAGGCGGAAAAGTCTTTCGGAATGGTCATCGCGAATGCGTAGTCACCGTGCGCAACTCCGTCCAAGGCGGCTTCTTGCGAGTCGACTACCTCCCAGCCGAAGGTGGAGTCTTCGAGCAGGGAATCAACAACTTCGTCGCCGACATTTGTGGCTTCACCCTCGCGTTCGGCGCCTTCATCGAGGTTCACCAGAGCCGTTTTGACGCCATCCAGATTCGACTGCGGATCCCAATTGCCATAGAGGTAGAGGGCTCCGTAGAGCAGCGGTACGCAGGTGACCGCGATCAGTGCCAGCTTTGGCAAGGTTCCACGGGTCATGCGCTTGAGCTCGGAGAGAGCTAGGCCCAGAGTCGTCATGAGTTAGTCCTTAGTCGTGGGTGGTTCAAGTGGAAGCTCGGCTTCCTGGGAAGGCAGAGCTACTCGCGCTTCGGCGGCCACGGTTTCCCCCTCCGGGGCTTGGCCTTGCTCGGCCGGAGCTTCGTCGGAAGAGGATTCGTTCGAAGTATTTTCCGCCGGGTCTGCCGCCGGCAGTTCCGCCATCTCGGTGTTGGGTTCAGGGTGCTGCGCGAGCGGCGCCCGGCTAGTTTCCGCGTCTTCAGCCTCAGACCCGGTAGCGGAATCGTGCACCGGTAGTGCTGAATCCAGCTGTGGAACTTCGTCGGTAAACGAAGCGTTTTCTGGCATGTCTTGGGTTTGCCCGATGACGGCCACCGGCCCATCCCAGCAATCTGGAATGCGTGAGACCACGGCAATAACCGCGAGGTTCCGGCGAGTTCGGGTAAACCGCTCGAGGGTTTCCAACCAGCTGGTTTCTTCGATGCCATGGCGGTCGGGGGAGTCGAAGACCAGGGCATCAACGTCATGGTTCTCTAATGCCAAGCGCGTGAGCAAGTTGATGCGAGTCAGCGCATCGACCGCGTCGATCCAGCTGCTGGCGATGTCTTCGAAACCATGCCGAGCCAACCATTTCTTGCTCCGGGCGCGGCGCCAAAGGGGTGCAGGCACCAAGGAGAGGTCTTCGCTGACAACATCGCGAACCTTCAGATGGGCCTCTGGTTCATTGATCTGGGGTGCGTCGAGTAGCGCGCTGTGTGAGCGTATTTCCTTGAGTCGCGAAGCGCCATCCCAACTCAACTCACCTGCGCTGGGCTTCATGCGGCCGGAGAGCATCAACGCGGTGGCGGTGCGCGCGCTCTGCGAGTCTGCGACGACGAGCAGCAGCGAACCGCGGTTGGCTGTCAGCGAGGTGGCATCGACAAGTTGGCTGTGGCGCCCTTGGAAGCTCATTGAATTAGCAAATAACACACTTCCACACTAATTGAACTGACCGGTCAGTTCAATTAGTGTGCTAGTTTCTTTGCTCACCTCTGGACGTGACGTGGCTCATGGACTTGGATAGTTCGTGGACCAACAACCGGTCGCTGTTTATGAATTCACCAAGAGTTCATAACTGGCTGATTGAATCGTTTGCGGGTCGACCGCGCGCTACCGCGCTGCGGTACTTACAACGAATTAGGACAATCCATGAAGAAGCGCGCTACAACAGCGTTCGCGGCTACCTGTTTGGGTGCCGCGCTGGTGACCGGAACGATGGCTCCAGCCTCCGCCGTCGAGCCCGAAGTCGAGTTGACGTCCATCGAAGAAATCCAGGGCACCGAAGATGCTACCGGCATGGCTGGCCAGCAGGTCAACGTCCGAGGAGTAGTAACCGGCGCCTACCCCGAAGGCGGCATTCGCGGTTTCTATGTGCAAACTGCAGGCTCGGGAAGCGAAATTTCCCCGGCCGGAAGCTCTGCAATCTTCGTATATTCTCCCGGCGGCGTGGGCAAGGTAGCCGTAGGTGATCACGTTCAGGTCTCCGGCGAGGTCAGCGAATACTACGGCATGACCCAAATCAGTGCCTCGGACCAAGCGGTCGAGGTGCTGGTCGAACCAGCCGAAGCCATCAAGCCTTTGGCCATCGACATCCCGGCAGCCGATGCCGAGCGCGAGCGTTTCGAGGGGATGCTGATCGACCCGCAGGGGCAATGGACCGTGGCCGATAACTACCGGCTGAACCAGTACGGTGAAGTAACCCTTGCCGAGGGAACCAGCTCAATTATCGAGGGCGAGCGCACCTTGCGCCAGGCCACCGACGTCTTCGCTCCTGGAAGCGACGAAGCCCAGGCGCTGGAGGCCGAGAACCAGGCCCGTGAGCTGGTCTTGGATGACGGGGCCACATTGAATTTCCTGGGGGCGAAGGCGAACAAGCTCGTCGAGCTGCCGTATATCTCCGCGGATCAGCATGTCACCGTGGGCAGGCAGGTGAGCTTCACCGGCCCGGTAATCATGGATTACCGCTATGATTTGTGGCGCCTGCAGCCGCAGGGGCAAATTGTCGGTGCCGAGGACCCGGATATCCCGGTGAGTTTTGAGCAGGTCACGCAGGATGCCCCGGCAGCCGTCGGCGGCAACGTGAGCGTGGGCAGCTTCAACGTGCTGAACTACTTCACCACCACCGGCGACCAGCTTGATGGGTGCAATTACTATACCGATCGCGAAGGAAACCCGATTTCGGTACGAAGCGGCTGCGATGCTCGCGGTGCGGCCAGCGCCGAAAGCCTCGAGCGCCAGCAGTCCAAGATCGTCACGGCGCTGAACAAATTTGATGCCGACGTCGTCGTGCTGGAGGAAATCGAGAACTCCGCCCGCTTCGCTCAGGACCGCGACGCGGCGCTGAAGATCCTGGTAGCTGCCTTGAATGAGGCGGCAGGGCAGGAGCGTTGGAGCTTCGCGCCAAGCCCCGAAGAACTGCCAGCCGATGAAGACGTCATTCGAACCGCAATGATCTATCAGCGCGACGCGGTCAAGCTGATCGACGAGTCGGTGGTCTTGGACGATGCGGCCTTCGACAACGCGCGTGATCCACTGGCCCAGGCATTCCAGCGCGTGGGCGGCAATTCGAAGACTCGCTTCCTCGTGGTCGCCAACCACTTCAAGTCCAAGGGGTCCGATCCAAAAGACGGTTCGGCCAATGCCGACCAGGGCGACGGCGCCGGAGCATGGAACGCAGCGCGCGTGGAGCAGGCTCACGCGGTAGTGCGTTTCGCCGAAGGGCTGAAGGATTCGCGCAACACCGACAAGGTGCTGCTGGCCGGCGACTTCAACTCCTACTCGGCCGAGGATCCCATCAAGGTGATGACCGATGCCGGCTACGTTAATCTGGGTGCCGAAGCGAGCACTCAAAGCTACCTCTTCGGCGGTCGCACCGGTTCGCTTGACCATGTTCTGGGTTCGGCCGAAATTGCCGACAAGGTCACCGGAGAAACGATTTGGAACATCAATGCCACCGAATCGGTCGCCTTTGAGTACAGCCGCTACAACAACAACGTCGCCCAGCTGTTCTCGCCTGACCAGTTCCGCTCCTCGGATCATGATCCGGTGCTCGTGGGGCTGCAGCTGAACAAGAAGTAGGCCTTGAAAATCCGGCGGGCCCACTTGGCTCGCCGGATTCTCTTTGCACTGATTTATTTTCGCGACAGCGTGCCGCCATGTTCTTCAAATCATAATTTGACCTGTGGTCTTTGCTGGGGCCGATGGCACCATGGAACGTCCGGGGTGACGGGCTCTGGCGGTGGGATGCAAATTCGTTCTTGACATCGCCTCGCAATCGGGCAGAATAATGGAAGATGATTTGTGAGAGCGCTCACACGGGTTCGATTCAAGCGCTTTTATACTTCATGGCACGGATGGAAACTCGCAAGAGTTGGACACTTGTTTTATTTTGAGAGCGCTCTCATTTTGAATGTGCACGAGTCTCTCGAAACCCGCACTCACACCTGGAGACCCCATGAAAACCTCGCGCAAATCGAAGCTCGCGCAGTCGGCAGCCCTGCTCGGCACCATTGCCCTGCTGGCCACCGGATGCGGCGGAGCAGATAACGCGGCCGATGCCGAGCCTGCCTCGGTGGATAATCCGGTCACCCTGACCGTGACCACTTTCGGCACCATGGGCCTGGAAGCCCTGTACGAGAAATACGAAAAGGAAAATCCTGGCGTCAGCATCGAGGCGACGAATATCGATACCGGTGGAAACGCCCTGGTTGATTGGAAGACTAAACAAGCCTCGGGTGCGGGCCTGCCCGACCTCCAGGCCGTTGAAGAAGGCTGGCTCGGGCAGGTAATGGCCGTTTCCGATTCCTTCACCGACCTGCGCGACTACGGCATAGAAGATCTCAAGTCACAGTGGGTCGATTGGAAGGTCGAACAGGCCACCGACGCCGAAGGGCGGATCATCGGCTACGGCACGGATATCGGTCCAGAAGGACTCTGCTACAACACCAAGCTGCTAGAACAGGCAGATATGCCGGCAGATCGCACCGAATTCGCGGAACTCATCGGTGGTGAGGATGCCAGCTGGGAGGACTACTTCGCAGCCGGCAAAAAATATGAGGAAAAAACCGGCAAAGCCTGGTTCGACCAGTCCGGGTTCGTCTGGAATGCCATGGTCAACCAACTCGATGAGGGCTATTACAAGTCAGATGGTTCGCTGAATATCCAGGGCAACGCAGAATTGAGCGAACGCTGGAAGCAGCTGGCAGGGGCCACCGAAGCAGGGCTCTCGTCGGGGCAGACCCAGTGGGACTGGGGTAAAGGCCAGGCTTTCCTGGACGGCTCTTTCGCCACTATGCCCTGCCCAGGCTGGATGTTAGGAGTAGTCAAGGGACAGGTTGAAGGTGCTGGTGGAGATGCATCTTCTGGTTGGGACTTTGCAGATGTCTTCCCTGGCGGTCCGGCAAACTGGGGCGGAACCTTCTTGACCATTCCCGCCACCTCGAAGAATCCAGCCGAAGCGGCCAAACTCGCCACCTGGCTGACCGATGCGCAGTCGCAGGCAGCCGCCTTTGAAACTGCCGGGACATTCCCCAGCAACCTCGAGGCTCAGGGTTCCGAACAGGTCACCGGAAGCAACGAGCTGACTAAGTTCTTCAACGATGCTCCCATCGGCCAGCTCCTGGCAAACCGGGCCGAGGGCGTGAAGGCACAGTTCAAGGGGGCAGATGATTCGGTCATCCAGGAGCAGGTCTTTGGCCCGGCAACTATCGCGTTGGATAGCGGCAAGGACGGCCAAGCCGCGTGGGATGAGGCCATGTCGACGCTGACGAACTTGGACATCAAGTAATCACCACCTGTAGGCCGGCCGGCAATGCGGCCGGCCTATGCGGAAAGAGAATCCGATAAATGAGCATCATGACCAACAACGCTTCGGGCACCTCAGGTGCCTCGGGGCCGCCGGGGGAACAGCCCCCAGGCGAAAAGCGCCGCAAGGTTGATCCGGCAGCCGGGAAGAAAACGCGCCGGCGTCACCGCTGGGGACGGTTGGATTTCAAATACTCCCCATATCTTTACGTCTCACCTTTCTTCATTCTCTTCGCCCTTGTGGGACTGTTCCCATTGATCTACACCTTCGTGGTGTCAATCAATGACTGGGACCTACTCGGGGGAGCAGGGGAATGGGTCGGACTGGAGAACTACGCCGCGGAACTTAGCTCACCACTGTTCTGGAATTCGCTGTTCAACACGTTCAGCATCTTCCTGCTCTCGGCGATTCCCCAGCTGCTGGTGGCCACCTTCATCGCAGCCATGCTGGACCAGAATATTCGAGCCAAGACGTTCTGGCGGATGAGCGTGCTGATTCCCTATGTGGTGACCCCGGTGGCCGTGACGCTGATCTTCTCCTCGGCCTTCGATGAGAAATATGGACTCATCAACAACCTGCTCCAGGTGGTCCACATCGATCCGGTGGCATGGAAGAGCGAGGTGCTTCCCTCGCACCTAGCCATTGCCACCATGGTGAATTGGCGGTGGACCGGTTATAACGCGCTGATCCTGCTGGCTGCCATGCAGGCCGTACCGCGCGAACTGCACGAGTCCGCGGCTCTGGACGGAGCCGGGTCGATGCGCCGGTTCTTCTCGATCACCCTGCCAAGCATTCGCCCCACGATGATCTTCGTGATCATCACCGCGACCATCGGTGGCCTGCAGATCTTCACCGAACCGAAACTGTTCAACGCCAGCAGCTCGGTGCCCGGCGGGCCAGAGCGTGAATACCAAACCACGGTGCTCTACCTCTGGGATCTGGCCTTCAACCGCGGCGACTTCGGTCGCGCATCTGCGGTCGCCTGGATGCTGTTCTTGATCATTATCGTGATCGGCCTGATCAACTTCGTTCTTTCCGGTTCCATTGCCTCAGCTAGCGAAGGGGGAAGCCGCAAGCGGCGCCGAGCGCAACGGCTGGCGCACCGAAACGCCGTGCAGCTGGCAAAAGCCAAAGTCGCCTCGAAGGGCGAAAGTTTAACAGACGCAGCATTGAGCCCGAAGGAGGGGGATTCCCATGACTAGCACCGCCTTGGACAATGCTGTGGAAGCCGGGAAACCTGCAGCCAAACGCAAAAACTTCTCCATGGATCGCCGCCCAGGCTTTCTCACTTACGGGTTGCTGATCGCGTTCTTCCTCGGGAGCACCTACCCGCTGTGGTATTCGATGGTGATTGGTTCGAATACCGGGGCGGTATTCGCCTCGACGTACCCACCGCTACTTCCCGGAGGCTCGTTCTGGACGAATGCCGCCGAAGTTTTCAACACCATCGATTTCTGGGGCGCACTGGGAAACAGTATCCTCGTCTCCTCGGTCATCACGATCTCGGTGGTGACCTTCTCGACACTGGCCGGTTATGCGTTCGCAAAATTGCGCTTCCGCGGACGCCAGGGGCTGCTGGTCTTCGTGATCGCTACCCTGGCGGTGCCGACCCAGCTGGGGATCATCCCGTTGTTCATGGTGATGAAGGAATTTGGCTGGACCGGATCGCTCGGCGCAGTCATGGTGCCCACCCTGGTCACCGCGTTCGGAGTGTTCTTCATGCGCCAGTATCTGGTGGACGTCGTGCCAGATGAATTGATCGAGGCCGCCCGAATCGACGGCGCCAGCATGATCGGTACCTTCTGGCATGTGGGAGTTCCCGCGGCCCGACCGGCGATGGCCATCTTGGCACTCTTTACCTTCATGACCGCATGGACCGACTATCTCTGGCCAATGCTGGTCGCACCCCAAAACCCCACCTTGCAGGTGGCGTTGAGCCAGCTGCAATCCGCACGCTATGTGGACTACACGATCGTGATGTCCGGTGCGCTGATGGCAACCATCCCGCTGCTGCTGCTTTTCATAGTGGCGGGTAAACAACTTGTATCCGGAATTATGGCAGGAGCTGTAAAGGGCTAATGACAACCCACTTATCTGAGAATTTCGCCTGGCCCAGAGAATTCCTCTGGGGCTCGGCCACCGCGGCGGCGCAAATCGAAGGCGCCAGCCACGCCTACGGTAAAGAAGACTCCGTCTGGGACGCATTCGCGCGCAAGCAGGGGGTGATCGCCGGCGGCGACAACCTGGAGACTGCGGTAGACCACTACCACCGGTACCGAGAGGATGTCGGGTTAATGCGTGAGCTCGGCCTTGATTCCTACCGCTTCTCCACCAGCTGGGCGCGAGTGGTTCCCGGCGGGCGCACCGTCAACCCCGAGGGCCTGGATTTCTATTCGAGGCTTGTCGACGAGCTGTTGGAACAGGGAATTCTGCCCTGGCTGACGCTGTACCACTGGGATTTGCCGCAGGCCCTCGAAGCCCAAGGCGGCTGGGCCAACCGTGACACCGCCTATAAATTCGCTGAGTATGCCGAGCTGGTTTATGCAAAGCTCGGGGACCGAGTCAAACACTGGACGACCTTTAACGAGCCGCTGTGTTCCTCGCTGATAGGTTACGCAGCCGGGGAGCATGCACCGGGACGCCAAGATCCGGCGGCGGCTTTGGCGGCCGTGCACCACCAGCATCTGGGACATGGCCTGGCGACACAGCGTTTGCGTGAACTCGGCGCCCAAGAGCTTGGTATCACTCTGAATCTGACCAACGCGGTGCCAAACGATCCAATCGACCCGGTGGATCTGGAAGCGGCCCGTCGTATCGATGCGCTGTGGAACCGGATGTTCCTGGATCCCTTGCTGCGCGGTTCCTATCCCGAAGACCTGCTCGTAGACGTGGAGGGTTTAGGGCTGGCCGAGGTTATTGTGCCAGGGGACCTAGAGATCATTCATCAGCCCATCGATTTTCTCGGGGTGAACCATTATCACGATGACAACGTGTCGGGGCATCCGCTTGGCGAAGGCGAGCCGGCGGCGGTTGTACCAACCGAGGCGCCGAAGTCCTCGCCTTTTGTGGGCAGCGAATATGTCAGCTTTCCGAGCCGAGACCTGCCGCGTACTGCGATGGGTTGGGAAGTTAACCCGCAGGGCTTGCGGGTACTGCTGAACCGGCTACGGGACGAGTACGAGGGTCTTCCGGCCTTGTACATCACCGAGAACGGAGCCTCGTATGCCGACGAACTGTCAGCGGACGGAGTCGTGGCCGATGTCGAACGACGTGAATACGTTTTTAGCCACCTGGATGCTGTTGCCGGTGCCATCCAGGACGGAGTGGACGTGCGTGGCTACTTCCTCTGGTCCTTGCTCGATAATTTCGAATGGGCCTGGGGCTACCAGAAGCGATTCGGCATCATTTACGTCGACTATGAAACACAGGAACGCATTGTTAAGGACAGCGGCAGGGCCTACGCGGGACTAATTGCCGCCAACCGTACAATGGCATAGCACTGGTGCGTGGCGCTTAGCCAAGCGCCACGCACCACACGATAGTCATAAGGACCCGCCCAGCTACCGCAAAGAAGTAACGATGCCCGAACCACGCAAACAACAGCCGACGCTGGAACTCGTTGCCGAACGTGCAGGAGTTTCCAGAGCCACGGTGTCGCGCGTGGTCAACGGGTCGGACAAGGTCAAGGCCGATGCGGTGCGGGCAGTGGAAAAGGCCATCGCGGAACTGAACTACGTCCCGAATCGGGCGGCCCGTTCCCTCGCGCAGGGTCGTACCAATTCCATCGCCCTAGTCATCCCCGAAAGCACCGCGAAGTTCTTCGCAGACCCATATTTCGCTGCGGTAATACAGGGAGCTGCGATGTACCTGAGCACCACAGAATTTACGCTGTCCCTGTTGATCGCCACCGAGTCTGACCCCGCGAAAACCAGCCGCTACCTACGCGGCGGAAACGTTGATGGGGCGTTGATCCTTTCGCACCACGCGGATGACAGCTCATACAGCGAACTGGCCGGAGCGTTGCCGTTGGTCTTCGGCGGCCGCCCCATGAGCAACGAAGACGGCGACGTGTTCGTCGTTGACGTAGATAACGCGGCCGCGGCACGGGAAGCAACTGAAGCCATGCTCAAAGCGGGTCGCAAATACCCGGCGGCGATCTCGGGACCGCAGAACATGGGTGCGGCCCTCGACCGCCAATTGGGTTTCGAACAGGCGGTGCACGCCGCCGGTCTTGGCGTTGCCGCGGTTGCGGTGGGCGATTTCACCCCGGGCAGCGGAGAAACCGCCATGCGCGATTTGCTGGCCAGCGGCATAAAAATCGACTCGTTGTTTGCCGCCAGCGCGCAAATGGCCTTTGGCGCGATGAAGGTGATCGCTGAGGCGGGGCTTTCCGTGCCCAGAGACATCGCCATCACCACCATCGATGATGATTCATTTGCGCGCAATGCCTCGCCTGCGTTGACTACCGTGGCGCAGAATGCGGAAGAGCAAGGAGCCAAAATGGCGGAGGTTGTGGTGCAGCGCATTAATGGTGAAATGGTGCTCGAACGAATCATCATGCCAACAAAGCTGATTTTGCGCGGGTCCCACGGCGGCTAAATAAGTGCTTGGAGTTAAGCAAACAGTTAACCAAAAAATTCCCACTCCGGAGAGTGGGAATTTCAATTTGTGCGCCCAGAGGGATTCGAACCCCCGGCCTCCTGTTCCGTAGACAGGCGCTCTATCCAGCTGAGCTATGGGCGCATATTTAGTTGTTTTTCGCCTTGACGACTCCAATGACTTTACACCAGATTATCCGAAGGGCAAAAGCCGGAGAGGCCAAAGTGTGGCGTTTCACATCGGCCGTGGTGAATGTCGCCTGGGTCCGTCAAAACTGCCTTGGGTATGCAACCAGTGGAGCGTGCTTGAGTGCTGAAATGACACAATAGCTGGTGTGAATACTTGGACTGCATGGACTGGTGAAATTAAACCGTTACCTGGCGGGCGCCTCGGTCGTTTTGTCCCGCTGGCGCTTGCGCTGTTCATGTACGCGGGTGATGTGTGGCTGGGGACAGCCGGCTACCTCGCAGAACTTGGCGTGTTGTACCTGGCTTTTCCGTACCTGCCCCTGGCGGCTTTGTCGCTTGGGGTCCTGCCAAGCATTGCCGCATGGTTTGTGGGGTTGCTGCTTATCGCGGCGGTCGGTATGCCCGGGGTCTTATTGGCCAGCATGGTTTTTCCCTCGGTATTTGTCATTGTGCTCTCCTGCTATTTGCTGCCGTGGCGGGCGGCACTCGCTTTTCCCTCCGCAGCCATGGGCATGTTGTTCCTGCTGTATCTACTCTTGCCGGAGGTGGAGCTCCTGGCGGTCATGTTGCTGTGCGGTTTCGGCGTCATGTCGGCCGTGGCCGGGTTGAGCCTGAATGTCTATCGCCGGAAGAATGAAACGAGCGCCAAACGAATCAGGGATCTGGAAGTCGAGCAGGCGAGAATTCGCTCCGAGGAACGAACGCAGCTCGCTCATGAGCTGCACGACATTGTTGCCCACGATGTCACGATCATGGCTATGCAAGCCCGTCGGGCCGAGTTCGTCAACGACCCGAAGAAGACTGCGGAAATCCTCGCTGGAATTGGCAATGCCGCGCAGCAAACCCTGCAGGATCTTCGCAGCCTTGTCGTCTTGCTGAAAACGGAAGCCAACGAAAATGAATTTCAGAGTCCCTCGGGGCTGGAAGCAGAAGAAGGCCAACAGATCTTGGAGTCCGATGAACTTTCCGGGGAGACCACTACCGCGGTAGGGCTGGTACATGATTTGGACAAGGTCATGCAAGCGCTCAAACGGGCCGGATTCGACGTGGCCTTCGCGCTAGAAGGCGAAGTAGCGCGTATTCCGGCGAGTTTGCGCCAAGCCCTTCGGCGAACCATCCGGGAACTGGGAACCAATATCCTCAAGCACGCGAATCCTGACGGAGCAGTGGAACTCCAGCTCCGTATCCGGCCAGACCGCGTATTGCTCAGCTCGACAAATGATATTGGACAGGGCACTCCCATCATGTCGTCGCAGACAGGTTTGGAAGCGATGCGCGCACGCTGCGAGGTATTTGGCGGCACCGTGGAGACCAGCGATTCCACCGGCCGCTGGTCGATCGGCGTAACTATCCCGCTTGAAGGCTTGCCCGCTACCGGATAACGACGGCAACCATGCAAAAATAGTGACCAGATGCGCTATCACCGTACGCGCATGAGAACCAAGTGCGTGGACTACCGCCAAGCGAGGAGTTATCAGTGACAACAGTGCTGCTTGTGGATGACGAGGCCTTGACCCGGGAAATTTTGCGAGATTATCTCTCCTCAGACCCCACCATTGAAATCGTCGGCGAAGCATCCAATGGGAAATCCGCCGTAGTCCAGGCGGCCTCGTTGCAGCCCGAGGTCATCTTGATGGATATGCAAATGCCGGTCATGGACGGCGTTGCGGCAACAGCCCAGATCCACCAGAGCAACCCTGAGATCGCGATTCTCGGTTTGAGCACTTTCGCCACCGACCGATATGTGGTGGACCTGCTGCGTGCTGGTGCCTCGGGCTACATCGTCAAGGATGCTAAGCCCCAGGAAATCACCGATGCGATTAATAAAGTGGCAGCCGGTGAGTCCATTCTGTCGCCGCAAGTGGCTCGACATGTGGTCAGCGGGCTGGCGAACTCAATCCCAGCCGAAGTCGAAGCCGATGCAGAACTGATCGATGCCCTGACCGACAAGGAACTGGAAGTCATCAAGCTTCTCGGGCGGGGCATGAGCAACAAGGAGATGGCCACGGAACTTTTTGTCACCGAGTCAACTATCAAAGCTCGCTTCGTGAAGGTTATGGAGAAATTTGGTGTGCGGGACCGCGTGCAGATTCTAGTCAAGGCCGTGGAACATGGGCTTCTGGACATGAAGCCGGGGTCACGCGCACGCTAGGCGCAACTCCGGTAGCTTAGGATTTGCCGAGCACCGCACGCGGGGAGCGCAACAAGCCTTCCAATGCCAATTCGAGGTCGGCGTTTGCGACTTCATTCACCTGCGACTCGGGATTCAGAATCAAGTCGCCACCCCAACCCATGACCTCGTACTGGGCCAGCGCCCGAACCAACTCCACTGGTGAGCACCAGGCACGATTCAGATTGGCGATCGCGAACTGCTTGATTAGCAGCTCCTCATCCCGGGTCACCCGCAGGCCAAGATCTGCGACCGCGTCCAGCGTTGATTCCAAGGAGCCCAGCGAGTGGTTCTCCTGAGCAATGACCTGCCACATGATCGCAGGCTGGCGGTCCTTCAGGACGCGCATTATTTTTATCAATGCAGCGTGCCCGGCCTGTTTCGTGGCCTTGGGCAAAAGCGCGACTGGACCTCCGGACAAGGTGGCAAGGGCCAAAAAAGTGGCCGCCGAACCGAGAGCCGCGGAGGGATCGGCACCTGTAACCGTGATTTGTTCATAACCTTGGGTAGTCGTTCGCTCCAGGCGGTCCGAAAGCCCCGGGTTGTCTTTGCTTTCGAGGTGCCCGAAAAGTTCTGCACCGGGTGCTGCTAAGTTTTCTAGCTGCGCTTGCGGCCCGACCAGCGCCAGGGCGGGAGCGCCGGCCAAATCCGGGTCGATTTGCTGGGCATGCTCGGCGAAGGTTTGGAGCCACCGCTCCGCACCGCGCAAGGGAAGTGCTGCCGTCACATTGACTGCTCCAGCGCTGACCGCCCAGTCGTGCCAAATTGTTCCGGAATTCGAGGCGCAGACTCTGTCGGCTACCGCGCGCAGGGTTTGCTCCGCTTCGGAGGAACGCCGCTGATCGGTGCGCCAAGCCAAACTGACTAGGGTGAAGTGCGTTCGGTCATCTGGTATGGATCGGACGGGAGGGAATGCGCTGTTCACGGCTGGGACTCCTATGCGGGTTCAAGGGTCAAATGGTGGTGCTGCTGTGCAGCGAGACGTTTAGCCGAGGTTTGGAGCGCAGCGCGCAGGCCGGGCACATCGCCTAAGCCGTCGCGTAGTTTTTGCACTAAACTGGCCGCGAAACCGGGGGCATCTCGCAGCAAGATATCGCGGGCCACGGCGCGGGCGAACCGTTGGTCGTCATGCACAAGTTTTTCGGCGGTAAATAGTGCTCGCTGGCCGGCACGCAGCAATAGGTCATCATCGCAAAACCTCAGGGCAGCGAGGCGTTCGACAGGTTCGATTCCCGAGTTTGTGTCATCAACCAACACAAAGAGATCGTTGTGGACACGGTCGCCTGGGCCAAACATGCCCGCGCTGGCATCCAATCCTGAAGGCAGGGACAGCATTGCTGCGGCCAGCAGGTCTCCCAAAATTTCGGAATGCACTCGTGGTGCCGGCGCACTGCGGGTGGCTACGAGCAGGCGGGGGCGCTGCAGTCCTGGAACGGTTACGGTGCGCCGGCTGGCCGTGCGGAAAATGGACTCCTGCGCGGGCGGCACCGCCGGGGCCTCGGGGGTTTCAGTGGGCAGGGCATCTTGCAGACTCTGCAACATGTCCGCCGGTTCTTTGGGCCCGAAAGCGACCATTACCGCGTTGGAGGTGCGGTAATGGCGTGCGTGCAGCTCGCGCAACCGCCCTCCGGTCGCGCGCCCGAGGAGGTCGGCGTCTCCCGAACCGTCATGGGAATTTGCATGATCTTGCCAGCAGTGCGCCGAAAGATGCGGCCAAGGCAGAACGCCGCCGGGCGCCGAGGCGAGGCGGCTAGCGCGCTCAGTGGCCACGGCAGTGACCTGTGTGGTGATCTGTTCTTCTCTGAGCCTTGGGTAAAAGACCTGGTCCGCGATCCGCCGAGCCATGTCGTCAATCTGGTTTACCGGAGCAGTTTCATAGAATTCGGTGTAGTCCATATGCGTATGACCGCCGAGGACCCCGCCGGCGTGGAGCACCTGCAGTTCACGGTCCGCTCCGGTGATCGTGGAACTGTCCTGATAAATTAGGTGTTCCAGCAGGTGCATCATTCCCTCTTCGCCTTCCCGCTCATGACGCATTCCAGCGGCGACGCCCAGTACTACCGAGGCATTGCGCGTTTGGGGAGCATGAACGGCCGCTATGCGTGCCCCCGATTTCAGCGAGCGGAATTGTATGTGCCGTGTGCTGGCATCGATACGGGTGAGCAAGGCCTTCTCCTAAAGTTTCGCGTACTGGGTAGACAGATGGTTGACGGCCAAGTCCAAGAGCAGTTGGGCTTCGCGCAACGAGGCATGTCCGTAGTGGTGCCAGTCGTAAGCATGCTGGGTCAGCCGGTAGGCGCAGGCCAAACTAAAGCCGGATTCGCCAATGGCCTCGGGATAGGTATCCAGCAGTCCCAAGCGCAGCGGGTCGAGGTTTGTGCGCAATGCGGGGTAGAAGGCATAGAGCTCGGCAATTTCACCAAGAACCCATCCGAAGTCATAGGCGGGAGCCGCAAGTCCAGTGTCCTCTCCGGTCAACAGCGATCCACTACGGCCATTTGCGGTGAGCACCCAATGAGCCATGCCGGGGGAGCCATGCGCCAACGCCGAATCCTGAGTGCCCAGCATTCGCTGCGACCACCGCTTCAGTTGGCCTAGGGCCATGGGGCCCAACGTGTGCAACGCAGGCAACCATTTTCCACTCAGCCAGCCTTCGGCCCGTTGCAACGTGCGCGGTTCGCGAAGCGTTGTTTGACCGGTTATGGGGGTAGCGTGCAGATTATTGAGCGCCTCACCCCACAGCAGACCTATGCGGTGCATGTCCTTGGGGGAGCGTTGCTGGAGTTGTTCAGCAACGGTTGTGCCGGCAGCGGTAGCGTAGCTGCGAAATGTGGCGGTTCCCTCTCCCCACACAATGTGTTGCCGCTGATTCTCCGCAGAAGGGTTTTGCGTCTGGGAGAAATCGAGTGGTGCCTGGGCACCCAATCGTCGAGTCCACACGGCTTTGCCCTGCCCCAAATGCAGCTCCGTGACGAGCAGGCCCGTCGTGAGCCGGCGCCTTGGCGTGCTGCGCGGTTGCACTTCGGTTGTAGTCATTGCCGCTCAACCCCCGTAACAAGATCAACGAGTAAACGACGTTCCGACTCGAGGCGGCGCAATACTGCTGGAAAGGCGGGTGGAACCCAGGCGTCGGAAATAGCGCTGGATTCGCTCGGGCCGGGGACAGGATTGATCACGAGGAAGTTCTTCGGTTTGCGCAACTTCTCCAGAATATCCCTGACCAGTTGGTTTTCCATTGCACGTGGAGGAAGCGACGGCGCTATGCACACCCTTGCATGGGTGCTCAGCGCCGCAAGCAGTGAGGGGGAATCGCTGATGCCGTGGGCAAGCCGCGAAGTGTAGTCCAACGTGGCCGGGTAGATCAGGATCAGATCCGCCCACTCGGCCAAATCGATATGGGCCGCGATAATTTCATCGTCCCAATGGTCGGATTGGATCCGGGCCCGTAGCCGAGTCTCAAGGCTGTGACGGGTGATGAAACGGCTGGCAGAATCGCGCATGACGATCCTGAACTGTGTTTCGGGGGCAGCTTCTAGGGCCCATTCAAGCCAAAACGGCATCATTTGAGTGGCAGCGGATCCGGTAAGGACCAGCACGACTTTTCGGTAGCCGAATCCTTCGAGCGTGAGATCCAGCTTGGAGGCGTCGGCCTTACTTTCTGCGGTGGTCATGGTGTTCCTTTTTGAGGGACTTGATGGGTCCGGTTGGGCGACGGCCCGAATAACGGCTCTGGGGCCGTCGCCTGACCGGGGTAGGACGGGGACTAGCAGCCCATCGTGAGCGTTGCGCCAATGAGCACGCCAGCGCAGAACGGGCTGGTGGCGGGTGCTTCGGTGGCGGCGTCGGCGCCGAGTTCACCGGCGGTGGTGAAGGTGTTGTGCGCCTGGGCGAGGTCGGTGAGGTTGGCTTGTGGTGCGAGTGCGTTGTTGTCCATGTTTTGCTCCTTTTTGGGTGTGATGGGTTGGTGGGTGTGGGGGCTTAGCAGCCGGCGCCGAGGGTGGCGCCGATGATGATGCCGACGCAAAGCGGGCTGGTGGCGGGTGCTTCGGTGGCGGCGTCGGCGCCGAGTTCACCGGCGGTGGTGAAGGTGTTGTGCGCCTGGGCGAGGTCGGTGAGGTTGGCTTGTGGTGCGAGTGCGTTGTTGTCCATGTTTTGCTCCTTGAGATAATTGCCGTTGAAGGCTGATTGTGTTGTTCCTCGGATGAGGTGTGAACGCGTTTCCAGAGGCTGCGGGGGCGCCTCGACGGTACGCAAATTTTTGGGGGTGCTTCACCGAGGCGCTGAATTCGCTGGCTCGTGAATGCGGAAAGTATGAGAAGCTCAGAGATTGGTTGCCGGATTACGGGGATCGATCCTGGCTCTGGTCGCCTCAAATGCCCAGGCATCCTGCAGTCGCATCTCGTTCTTGGCCGCGGTCAGCAGTGCATCGGTGAGTACCCGGGAGCGGTGCTGTCCGAAGCTCAGCCCTCGGTGGGAAGGCCGTGGATCCGCCGATTCTCCCGCTTGCGAGAATCTTGGAGACAGCCGCTGGGTAAAGATCGAGTGCTCCGTGTGCGGGGCTGAGATCCGAGCCGTTGCGGCGGTGAGACGGTCGGCGATCTCCTGCACAGCGGTGTCTGGCACGTAGAGCACCATCGCGTCGCTGCGCGGATAGGCGAGGGAAGAGGAAAGCGCTTTAGCCTGATAGCCGCCGGCTGACTTTGCTAAGACATCTAGGACGATAGGCCAGAGTTCCAAGGCTTGAGCCGCCGAATCGCAGGTGACATAGATTCGTGCAGTGACCTGCTCCGCATCGATTCCGCTTGCTCCGAGCGCCAAGACGTATCCGGGAGTGGTCCGGGTGCGCCAGCTGGGCGTGCGCACGGCCGCTTCGGATGAGGGATCCAACCGAGACACATCGTGGTGTGGGACAAGTACCTTGACGCCGCCGAGGGTGACTACGTGGTGCTTGAGACCTTGGACATCGACCGTTTGCCTTGCGGGCGATCCGGATTGCTGCCAGATGCTTCGGTGGGGGATATCCGCGATTAATTCGTCCGCGAGATCCTGGTACCCGGTCGTTGGCATATTCTCGATGAGCGGATTTCTGATGTGCAGGTGAGTGTAGGTGGCCGCGCTAAGCTGCGATCTGAGCTCACTTCGACTTCCTGCGCTCAATGAGGTGCTCCCGATACGCGCCGTATTCGCCGCCAAGTCCACCCTGACGTGATCGGCCAATCCTTCAAGTATTCGCTCAAAGCTCGCCCAGCGGGTGAGGGTCGGTGGCATCAGTGTTCACTCCTTCCGAATCCAAGGGCTTGGTAATAGCTGCCAGGACTAAGCAACGCCTTTCGTCCGACGCCGGCTGCGGCTCGTTCGATGCCAGGTAGCCGGGAGACCATTGCAGCTCGGGCAATTGAACGATCGATGAGATGCCAACCCAGATGCGCGGTGGCGCGCACGGGGAGCTGCTCGTCATAGCCGGTAGCGATGCGGGTGTAGCTGCGCCAGAGTTCCTGGATCTGCGGGACCACCATGCCCATGCGTTGCGCCATGACCGCTGTGGCCAGCTCTTCGTCGAAATGTTCCGGGGGCGCCCCGGCATTGCCCCGGCTGGTGACCGTGTCGAGAACCGCGCGGTAGATCCATTCTCCGGCCAGCATGCCGAGATCCCGGGCGGGATCTCCTAGTCCGAATTCCTCCCAGTCGAGCAGGAGTAGCTCGTTCTCCTCAAGATGAAACTGGTCGAGCCGCAGGTCCGCGTGGATTGGGCTGGTTTGATGCTGCAGTTCCCAGTCACGCAGTTCAACGGCTGCATTGATGAGTAGATTATCGGACTGCAACTGCGCCCACAGCGCGATTTCGGCGAGGGTAAAATTCTGGTACTGGGCCTGCGGAACGCCGAGGTGCAGCATTTCAATCGGGGGACTGGAAATGGTGGTGGGCTCCAGACCTGTCGGGGCAGCGGTATGCAAACGTCCAAGGATTTCACCGGCCCGTGACGCGAAATCTGCCGGCACCCGTTCCTCAACCACCATGCTGGCCAGGCTTTCACCGGGGCAGTAGTCAAAGATGAGAAGGCGTTCAATTTCATTCGAGGCGATCAGGCGTGCGCTTGCCGGCGCATGGTGCGGATGCGTGTGGGTGAAGCGTGCGAATTCCAAGGAGCGATTGAACGCTCGCGGCGTCGAAGATTTTTCGGAGAAACGTTTGGCAAAGACCTTGCTGCCATCGGCTAGCGTCAGGACCCAGGTTCCGTTGCGCCCGGCAAAAGCTGCCGGAGAAATACTCCGGACCGAGGCCCGCCCTAGCTGTTCCAATAGCGCATCAGCCAAAAGTGAAGCCTGATGAGCCTCGGGGTTCAAAGATCGAGGATAAAGCGTGGTCGTGCTCATGATGATCTGCTTCCTTCCTGTTCGTACCGGCGACGCCGATACGAACAGGGAATCTCGAAGAGCTGACGGGGTCGCTAGCGGAGGAAATTGGTGACGACGTAGGCAATGGCGACGCCGAGGGCGAGCAAGGCGAGATTACGCAGTTGCTTTCGAATATTCGAGGGCCTCTTAGCGAGGTTCTGGTTATTGTCGTTGTCAGTCATGGGGTGTCCTTTCGTCATTGACTGCGTGAAGCGGGAGAATCTAGGCGGCATCGTCGGAGCTGAGCGCATCGCGTAGCGAGACTCGCGAACCGGTACGCAGCGCGTTGTTCCGGTAGAGCTTGGTGGCCATCCAGAAAAGCACTGGAATAGACAGCACCGCGATTGCGGCGGAGGTCGCCATCTGCCAGGCATCTACTCCATCGAGTCCGACGCGCATCGGCATGAGGTACGAGGAGAACAGCGGTACGAACGACAGGGCGTGCAACCAGCCGTTCTCAAGATTATTGGGCAGGACATAGAGCGCTAGTACCAGCAGCACCATCTGCAAGACCGAAAGCGGCATAACCGCAGAAGCTAAGTCTTCTTGGCGGGCCACGGTGGCCGCCAGCGCCGTGTTCAATAGCGCAAAGATGGCATATCCAAGCAAGAACCAGATCAGGAACCACACCAGGATAGGTCCAGCTTCCACGTCGAGTAGCGAGAAGCCTCCCACCACTGAGAACCCGAGCACCCCTGCGCCACCGATGACCAGTAATTGCGTGAGAGTTACCAGGCCGATGCCGATGAGCTTGCCGAGCAGCAACGGCGTGATACCGATTTTGGTCAGCAGGATTTCGACGACTCTCGAAGATTTTTCCTCCACGACCCCGGTGGTCAGGCTTTGAGCCGAATAAACCAGAGAGGTAAGGAGCGCACAGATCATGGCCGTGGCAAAGAGCATTCGAGGATTAAGCGTGAAGGCCTGAAATTGCTCCATGGAGTTCACGAGGAACCAACCGCCGATGCCTGCTGCTGCGGCGACTCCCAGGGCAAGTAATCCGGTGGTAATCAAGATGGTTCGATTGGCCGTCCGGGTGAGGATTTCGCGCCGAATTACCAATCCAGTTTCGCGGAACGTTCCGCTCAGGCCCGGCATGGTGTTAAGGCTTAGCGGCTGGGTGGTCATGAGATTCCTCCTGTATTCTGGGCGAGTTGTGCGTTGATGGTCAGTTCGCCACGTCCGGCGGAAATGAAGTCCTGGGACAGCAAGTCGTCCAAGGATCGCTGAATTGCTTCGATGCTGCGCAAGGAACCATGACGTTGCGCCGCCGCCAGTAGCGCCGGCGGTAGGTCCAGATCGGTTCCGGACATGGACACGAACACCGTGCTGTGGTCATCGGCGGGCAACGTGACTGTGAGCCCTCGGATCATGGCGATCTCTGCTGCGAAGCCGTCGGCATTCGCCGAGAACCTCAGCTGCCATCTGCTCTGGCCGTCGTTTTGCAATTCGGCGACACTGCCGCTGGCCTTCACTCGCCCTTGGTCGAGGACGCAAACCTTGTCGCAAAGACGCTCTACCAGGTCAAGCTGGTGGGATGAGAAGAGCACCCCCACACCGCGGGCAGCCTGTTCGCGAAGCAGCGAACCCATCGTGGCCACCGCGGTTGGGTCCAAACCAGAGAACGGTTCATCGAGGACCAGAAGCGCAGGATTGCCGACGAGCGAGACAGCCAACTGGACACGTTGCTGATTGCCCAGCGACAGGTCCTGGATTAAGGTTTTTTCCCGGCCAGTCAAGCCCAGGGAGCCGATAAGATCGTCGGCAACCGCTCTGGCCTGTTTTCCCATATGGCCTTCCAGCAGGGCAAAATGGATAATTTGCTCGCGGACTGGCATTTGCGGGTAGAGTCCGCGTTCTTCTGGCATGTAGCCGATGGCTCGACGATCTGCCGTGGTGATTGGTGATCCATCCCAGGTGATTTCTCCCCGGTCGGCGTTCAGCAATCCGAGGATTAGCCGCATCGTGGTGGTCTTGCCGGCGCCGTTACCGCCAATGAACCCGACGATCTCGCCGCGTTGAACCGAAAGGTCCATATCGTGCAGAACCGTGCGGTTGCCGAAGCTGCGGACGATGCCGGTGAGCTGCAGTCCGTTCATGAGGTGCTCCTCGTGTTGGTTTCGTTATCGATACCGACTCTATGGAGCGAAGAACGAGCTGACCCTGTACTTGAGTACAGTTCTGCATTGTTCTAAAGGCCAATATTCCTTCCTGAGCGGGAACTGATCAGCACTCCTGACAGATTATTTGAGCGTATATTCGCAGACTATCGATTCGCTTCCCGCAGTTCGAAGTGTGGGTATTCGGCCTGCCGCCATTTAATCCAGCTGAATCATATAGAGCGGAATTATTGGTCTTTTGTATATGTGCCGCATGCGCGGGGCGGTGAAAAGTTGTTGGTGGCACAAAGCTGCCGGGCACGTCATCATCTAGATCGCGAAAACTGGAGAAACTCATGGTCAAGTTGCTTACCGCTGGAACCGTTGCACTCAACACCACACTTATTTCCTTGGCCGACTCGGCATTCAGCGGAGCATTGCTATGCCAGTACTTCGGATTCTCCTGCTAGCTCAGGTTGCGAATTCCACGCTGAGTAAAGGTATAAACGTTGCTCATGACTCAGTGGGCCATGGGATTCAGCAGCTGCCGATAGCCCCATGACGCGTTTTCGCGCAAATGCAGAATAAGGTGCTACAAGCCGCGCTGAGTCCATTCGCTCCTGCTCGCTGACCCTTGCGGCGCCGATACGGGACGCAGACAGCGGGATCCGGCATTAAGGACTTGCAGAAGGTTAAACGAAAAAGTCTCGGGACATCAAATCAACGATGTCCCGAGACTTTTACTTTTTGGTGCGCCCAGAGGTG
>NZ_JBQSWU010000022.1:0-71483 GCF_052377485.1 Glutamicibacter sp. AOP38-B1-38
CGATCTCCGTGGCGCTCTTGGTGGTGATGGTGCCCTTGCCTAGCTCATTCAAGGTATCTGGGCAGAGGTGGCGAAGCCCCTCGGCGGTGAATAATTTGCCTTGGACTATGCGTTCGCTTTGCCGCAGTGCACCAGATGCCTCGGAAATGAATGACGAACGAACCAAAGGTTCCGCTTCGGGATCAACTCCGAAATGCTCTGCAGACTGCGCTTGCAAAGGGTCGTCGACTAAAGGGTCCTGAGTGCCGGACAAGGCGGCTTGTTTGCTAGTCAGCTCGTAGGTATCGGCCAGCAAAGCAGCTTCTGCCGCATCCAACATACTGCGTATCCGACCAAGGGTTTCCAGTTGTTTGAGCCCGGTGGCTGGTTCGATTGCCCTGCCCTGCTCATGAAGGCTCTTGATAGTTGCTGCTAGCTTCGCGAAGATCGTTTCTTGCTCAACGTGGGCAGCCCACACGCCGTCGGTACCTGGATCGGTTCTGGTGCCCGGCGGACTTATATGCAGCCGATGAGGATCATCGCCGCTATGAAATACCTCTCGTTTGTTCATGTTTTAAGTATCCAGCGCCGCGGAAAGGGGCTTTGGTGGACGCGTGCCAGATGTGGATAAACTAGATAATCCCCGAAATTTCGCCAATTTTTTGCTGAAAATACGCGTAGTTGAACCCACAACGCCCTCGATTCGTGATTGTGGAGATATTTAGATATGCTGGTACCTGCTCCACGGAGCAAACTGAGGAGGATTCGCCTAGCGGCCTATGGCGCACGCCTGGAACGCGTGTTGGGTTAACGCCCTCAGGGGTTCAAATCCCCTATCCTCCGCCAAAGAAAACCCCCGAGAAATCGGGGGTTTTCGCATTTAAGCCCGGGCTTGGGAGTAGTATCCCGACGCATAAGGTAATCGAGGGGTCAGCAAATCGCTTTTCCTCCGTCATGTGGGAGATTGAAAATGGGTTGCAGGTTCGCAGAACTGGCCATTGACTGCAAGAATCCGGTACTGATCGCCCGTTTTTGGGGCGAGGTCTTCGATTATTCGGTGCTCAGCGAAGAAGCTGGCCTGGTGACGATAGGTCCTGCCGAGGCAACTAAAGATTCGCATGCTCCGGTCTTGGCCTTCGCTCAGGTGCCGGAGGAGAAAACCATCAAGAACCGCGTACATCTTGATGTGCGCCCGGTCGACTGCACGCAAGACGAAGAGGTTGAGCGGCTCTTGGGGCTCGGAGCGAAATATGCGGAAGTCGAATCCAGCGATTTCCCATGGATCGTCTTGCTTGATCCGGAAGGCAATGAATTCTGCGTTTTGTCGGAGCAGGAGGCCTAGGCAGACGCGAAGAACGCCTCCATCCGGTAGCATGGATCTTCACGCAATGCGTGATCCGTGTCACCAAATGGGGGTTGTGGCTAGCTTGGCAGGGGACGTCCGTAAAGCCGTAGTTATCGAGCACGAGTTTGAGGTTCGCGCGGTGTTGTCGCGCCTGCTAAAACAAGTTGGATTTGTCGTGCACGAGACGTCCTCTGGAGAAATTGGAGTAGAGCTAGCCGAACGAATCAACCCTCAGGTGATTGTGGTTGGCTCCGGACTTCGGGACATCGACGGCCATGAGACCCTGCGCCGACTCTCGAATCGCGTTAGTGCCCATTTGCTTGCGGTGCTTGATTCCGATGAAGAATTCGACGTAGTGCACTCCTTTGACGCGGGGGCCGACGGCGTGATGGCCAAGCCGTTGCGTGAGCGGGAATTCAGGGCGCGACTCGATTCCTTTGTGCGCCGCCAGGCCACCACCAGTAGGTTGCTGGCCTTAGGCGAGAGCCAGGCGGGTCGGATACTTAGCCATCGGAATCTCACGTTGAACGTCGTGACGTGGCAGGTAATGATCGATGCAGAGCCGGTGGAGCTGACCGCTACCGAATTTTCCTTGCTGCGCGCGTTGCTGCTGCACCCAGGGCATGTGCGGAGCAAGAAGGAACTGGCCCGAATGCTGAATGACGAGGATGGGGCAGGTGCGGTGGATCTATACGTGTCACCCGCCGCCGTGCGAAGCATTGAAGTGCATATCGCAAATCTGCGACGAAAACTGGGCGATTCGGCGCGAACGGAACTGTGGATCGAGACGGTGCGCGGGGTTGGATACCGGATGGTCGGCGAGCAGAACTCGCGTTCCTAGCCGCAGCGAAACATTGAGCTGATCTTGAGCATTCGATAATCAACCCTTGAGGATTATCGAGCAGAATAATCACCATGGCCTTGTGCCATAGGGGTGCTGTGCCGAATGAGGTTGGATCTTGGGGGATTAACTGGCTGCCGCGCAAGGCGGCAATCATTACTGGTACCCATTTAAGTGCGTGAAGGCTTCGAAATGGTAGCGCAATACCAAGTCGAAGCCTTCACGCATGGTGGGGCCGCCTGCGGCTAAGCGCTGGTTTTTTTGCTGCTCAGTTCCGGGTAGTGAATGGCAGCGGTTTGCGGGTGGGCGCGTAGCCAGCCCTTGAGAACGTTCGCACCGTAAGAGGCGAGCATTGCATTATGCGGATCATCCGATACGCCGCGGGCTACGGCCGCAAGCTCCGCCGGAAGCTGCACCTTGTCGACCACCGCGTCGAGGCGCGGGGAGTAGAAAAACGGCACAGAGTAGCGGTCGACGCCAGCTGGCGGGGCGACCACTCGGTGGATGGTGGCCATCAGATAGCCGTCGGTGGCCACTTCGAGCATCTCGCCGAGATTTACCACCAGCGCGCCCGGGGTCGGAGGCACCGAAATCCATTCCTCCTGGCCGTAGGGCTGCACCTGCAGTCCGCCAACCTGGTCCTGAAGCAGCAGGGTCACGAAGCCGTAGTCCGCATGCAGGCCCACGCCTTGGTTGCCGGCGTCGGGTACGACGTCGCCGGAAACATAGTGCACCAGCTTGCCCATCCATGACGGGGTGTCAGCGAATGGCTCGTCGAAGTGCTCTTCGGGCAGGCCCAGGCCCACTGCGATGGCCGAGAGCAGCTCGTGGCCGGTCTGGTTCATCAGCTCGGCCCACGCCAGGGCACGTTCCTCAAGCTGCGGGAAATCTGCCGGGAACTGGTTGGGGCCCTGCAGGTTCAAATAAGGCTTGTCGGCAGGGACCTCGGACAGGGTCTCGCGCTCCGGTCCGTAATCAATCTGCTCGCGGGCATCGGCTCGGCCACGGGTGATTTCGGTGCCCATGCGGGTGTAGCCGCGGAACTGGGCGCTGTTGCGGTTATCGAGCTTGATCTTCTCAGCGACGGGCTTCTTGAAGAACTCGGCAATCGTATCCAGCAGTTCCTGGTCTTGGTTCGCATGTGAGGCGTAGCCAACGATCTGGAAGAACCCTACGCGGTGCGCGGCATCGCGCAGTGCTGCGACGAAGGCTTCGTTGAAGCTTCCGTCGGCGTTGCGTGAGGTTGAGATGTCGAGGACTGGGATCTCGGTGACTACGTTGTTCATATCCCTAGACTGCACCCAAAAACTCAATTGTTACTAGCGTCCGTTACGCCGGGTTCCTCCAAGTTTCTCCCGTCGTAACAATCCTTGCTTTTTGCTTCATAGAGGCGCAAGCTACGCGCTGGCGAATCTTCCAAGGGGTTTTCGCCGGGTGTTCTCGGCACTGCCCGTCACCTGTTCACGCGCTAGGCGTCCGCGATGAATAATGCGCCCCAACGCCTGGGAATGTGTTTTTGCCGGTGGGGTTCCATATGCTTGGAAGGTGATCTTCCGAGCCGTTGGCGCTTCGCGCCCTTACCCAGAGCATCAATTAACTACCTCTCGGCAGTGGAGCGAAATTCCGCCGCAGCAGGTGAAGCTCGACGAACTGGTGACCACGAAAACTGTGCTCGATTTGGAGGCGCTGCTCTCGGAGGACTCGACCTTCTACGGAGATCTTTTCCCCCACGTGGTGCTCTGGCAGGGAACGCTGTATCTGGAGGATGGGCTGCATCGGGCGCTGCGCTCGGCCTTGCACCATCGATCGGTGCTGCACGCAAGGGTGTTGGATTTGGACGCCTAACGGGTAGGCTCGGATCAAGATAGCCTCAGGGCGCAGGCCGAAAGGTGCGCAGGGAAGGTAGGCCAATGACCGAGCCGAAGGATCGTCGTGATCCAAGCAGTTGGCATGGGCAGCATATCGTCAGCGAATCCGAGCTAGCCTTCCAATCGGATCTGCAGGCCAAGAAACGCCGCCGCACCCGGCAGAACGTGGTGTTCTCCGTGATGGCATCGCTCGTTGTGCTCGGCTTTGTGGCCGCGGTGCTGATTTTTACCGGGAACTGGCCGCTGGCCCAGGAGCCGGTGGAGGACGCGGTGGCCGATGCGCCGGTCGACATCGAAAATCCGGTATGCCCCGACGTTGAGTTCAAGGTGCAGGATCCGGCCTCGGTGCAGGTCAGGGTGCTGAATACCACCGGAAAACCGGGGCTGGCCGGGGCGACCGCCGAAACGCTCGAGGAGCGCGGCTTCACCATCACCTCGATCACCGAATCCGCGAGCGACTACGCCGACGAGGTGGGTGCGGTGATCGCCGGCCCCAAGGGGTATGCCCAGGCGCTGAGCGTTCAGCGCCAGTTGCCCGGGGCGGTGTTCGTCTTCGACAAGGAACGCCGTGACGCGCGCATCGACCTGGAGGTCGGGGCGAAGTTCGAGGGGCTGGAGAAGGAACGAAAGCTCAATGACGCCCCCGGAAAGCTGCACTGCGCCGAGTCGGAATAGCGGCGGCGAAGATCCCCGGGGGCTGTCAGTGCGCTCAGCCGGTGCGCGAAGCTAGTTCACCGCTCCGGCATGCGCCTGGGTCAGCGCATTGGTGAAGGCCTCGGCCGGTTGCGCCCCGGAGATCCCGTATTTGCCGTCGATCACGAAGAACGGCACTCCGCTGATGCCCAACTGGCGTGCCTGGGCGATGTCCGCGTTCACTTCCTCGGTGTAGGCCGTCGATCCGAGGGTCTCCCGCACCGCCGCCGCGTTGAGCCCCACCTCGGCCGCGAGCGCCGACAGAACCTGGCGGTCCCCGGTGTCCAGGCCGCGTTCGAAGTGCGCCGAAAGCAGCGTCTCCTTCAGCTCGCTGCCCTTGCCCTCGGTCTTTGCGTGTTCCAGCAGGCGCAGCGCGGTGAAGGAGTTCGCCGGGCGCAGCGCGTCGAAGTTGTAGTCCAGCCCTTCGCCGGCCGCCTGTTCGGTGACATGCGCCAGCATCCCCTTGACCTGCTCGGGATCCATGCCCTTGACCTCGGAGAGGTACTGCACCTCGTCGCCGTCATAGCGCTCCGGAAGGGTGGGGTCCAGCTGGTAGGCGTGCCAGAAGACGTCGACGTTCTCGGAGAATTCGAACTGTTCAACGCCCTTTTCGAAGCGGCGCTTGCCAATGAAGCACCAGGGGCAGGCGATATCGGACCAGATGTCCACACGGACTCGTTTTTCACTCATGAAAGCTTCAACAATTAGCCGCCGTGCAACATTCCCGCCGCGGCGATGGCAAGATGGAATAGGCAGAACCTATGCACCGTCAGGAGGATGATGGCCAAGTCGTTGAGCTATAAGGGCGTTATTTTTGCCGGCGGAATCACCATGATGGCGGGCTTCGTCGACGGGGTGGGGTTCTTGCACTTCTCCGGGTACTTCCTCTCCTTCATGTCCGGGAATTCCACCCGGTCCTCCGCGGCCCTGGCCACCGGGGACGCGAGCGGATGGTTGCTGGCCATGGGATTCGTGGCGAGTTTTGTCCTCGGAGTCATGCTCGCAACCCTGCTTTCCGCCCGGGCCAGACGCTACCGGCGGCCCCGGGTGATGTATCTATCCGCCACGTTGCTGCTGTGCGCGGCCGTACTGGGTGCGGCCGGAAATGTGCTGACCGCCTGCCTGCTGGCCGCCGCCATGGGCGCGGTCAACGTCAGCTACACGCGCTCCGGGGAGGTCTCGCTGGGACTGACCTATATGACCGGCACGCTGGTGAAACTCGGCCAGCACCTGGCCGGGGCGCTGTCCGGGGCCAACCGTGCGCTATGGGTGCCCTACGCGATCCTCTGGGCGATGATCACCCTCGGCTCGGTCTGCGGGGCCTTCGCCTATCTGCAGCTGGGATTGTCAGCCCTGTGGTTGGTGGCCGGAGGCATGCTGGCCTGGGCCAGCCTCGGGCTGTGGCGCGAACGCCGGATGGATAGCACCACCATTTAACCGCGATGCACCCGCGGACCGGAGCGGTCCGCGGGTGCATCATGTGGCGTTCTCCGAAACTTATTTGCTGGAAACCAGCCCGGCCTGCGGAGTGCGGACCAGGAACTTGTAAGCCACCGCGAGCAGCACCAGCCAGCCGGCGCCCGCGTAGAGCGCAATGCGGGTCTCGGCGCTCAGGGCCAGCAGCACAACCACGAAGGCCATGAATACCAGCGCGATCCAGGCGCTGGCGGTGCCCCCGGGAACCGCGAATTCGCGGTCCACCACGACGCCGGACTTTTCCTGGCGGCGCATCGCCAAATAGGAGGTGAGGATCATGATCCACACCCAGACGGTGGCGAAGGTCGCGATCGAGGCGATGATCATGAACAGCGATTCGGGCAGCAGGGCGTTGAGCAGCACGCCGACCAGCAGCACGATGGACATGGTCAGCACCGTCATCCACGGCACCCCGTGGCGTGAGATCTTCGCGAAGGAAGCCGGCGCGTGGCCCTCGCGGGACATCGCGAACATCATCCGCCCGGCGCCGAAGGTGTCCGCATTGATCGCCGACACCGCGGCGGTGATGACCACAGCGTTGAGCACGTGAGCGGCCGCCGGGAGGCCCAGCGCGTCGAAGATCTGCACAAACGGCGAGGCCGAACCGTCGATCTGGCGCCAGTCGAAGAGCATCATCACGATCGCCAGCGAAGCCACGTAGAACAGCAGAATGCGCCACGGCACGGTGTTGATCGCCGCGGGCACCGACTTGCCCGGATCCTCCGCTTCGCCGGCGGTGATGCCGATGGTTTCGATGCCGCCGAAGGCGAACATCACCACCGCGAAGGACAGCAGCAGGCCCATGAAGCCGTTGGGGAACAGCGTGCCGGCGCTCATCAGCGTGGCAAAGCCGGTGGCCGTTTCGGCGTCCGGGGCGCTGAAGCCGAAGAGGATCAGCGCCGCGCCGCCGACGATCATCGCGATGATTGCGGTGACCTTGATGACCGCCAGCCAGAATTCGGTTTCGCCGAAGACCTTGACCTTCATCAGGTTGATCGCGGCAATCAGCAGCACCACGGCCAGCACCCAGATCCACTGCGGCACCTGCGGGAACCAGAAGCGCATGTAGATGCCGAAGGCGGTGACGTCGGCGATCGCCACGATCGCCATCTCGAAGGTGAACGTCCACCCGGTGACGAACCCGGCGAAGCGGCCCAGGTAGCGCGAGGCGTAGTGGGCGAAGGATCCGGAGACCGGATGCTTGACGGCCATCTCGCCCATGGCGCGCATGACGATGAAAACCGCCGCGCCGCCGATCATGTAGGCGAAGAGCACGGCCGGGCCGGCTGCCTGGATGGCGGCGGAGGAGCCGTAGAACAATCCGGTGCCGATGGCCGAGCCGAGGGCCATGAAGCGGATGTGGCGGGCCGTGAGCCCGCGGGCGAGGGACGCCTTGATATCGGTCACGATGAAATACTCGGATCTACTTTGAGGTGCATGTGATCTGCGGCCGGAGACTTGAAGGTTCAAGCCAGCTGGTGCCTCAAGAATTTTACGTGGTGCATGATGCTGGACGGGGTTGTTTGTGGCCAAGCTCTATCGTGAGATAGCTCATCTGCGATGGGGAGACCACTGATTCCGCGATGTTCGGATGATTAAGCGGGAGCAGTTCAAAAATCGATCATTGACCGCCCCTTGTGTGCTGTGAATAAAGACGTTTTATCTGGTCAGCAACGTGTTGTGCCAAAGTTCAATAGATCCAGCTCAGGTATATTGAAGCGCGTATGTTGTGCGGAGCAATGGTAGACAGCGGATCGCATGAGTTCGGACTCCGGCAACCGGAGACAACCGCCGGCAGAAAGAACAAATGAAAAATACCGGACTACGACTAGCTGTCGCAGTAGCCCTTCTGTACTCGTTATTTGTGTCTTTTATGCTTACAAAGTCCATTGATGAGTCGACGCTGGCGGGCGCTAGCAGAATTCTCGTCTCGGGTACGGAGACTATGTCCGGCAACCAAGGACTATGCGAACTGGTCCAGGGATCCGCTGCAGAGTCCGGCTCAATCATCGTGCGTGAAAATCGTGACTTGCATGATGCATCGGTGCGTCACCTCTATCTGGCCAGTGGCAACAACGCCCAAAAAGAGGCGCAGTGGTTGGACACCGGTTTCCCGCAATTCAGCCAGAGCGTCAGCACTATCGTTCACGCAGCAACTGACCTTGATGGGATGGATCCGCGCGGAGAGTACTTCATCTTCGGCAATTCGGCCGCGCTGCGCATGGTTGAGCAAGACTTCACCGAGTTGGGTTATTCGGTAGAGACGTACAAGTCCGGCACCTCATTTCCGGCCCTTGCCGGCGAAATTTTCTTTGGCTTCTTAGGGCCGGCAACGATCGTTGCCTTATTGCTCGTGGCCTTATTGACCGGTTTTTCGGTTCTTTCACGGGCCAAGCACTACGCGATTTTACGGTTGCATGGCGGCACCATCAATACAGCCTTAAAACGAGATTCCCGGCAAGAGATAGTTGCCATCACGGTCATTCTTGCCTTGGGCTTCACGGCAGCATTGCTGGGGCTACTGCTATACAACGGATGGAACCAGCTGGGGAGATATCTGGAAACGGCGTTCAGCCTCGTGGGGCTCATGCTGCTGGTCATCACATGTTTGCATCTTGGGGCGCTACATTTGGCGTTCGACGTGAAAATTCTCGACGCGATCAAAGGAAAATTCGGGTTCAAGGTTGCGGTGCCAGCCACCTATATTCTACGAATCCCGAGCATCATCTTGGCGGTATCACTTATCGCCTCGGCATTCGCTGCCAGTAGCGCGGCCGCGCAAGCACAGAGAAACCAGGATTCTTTAGCCGACGTAGGCAACGTGGCAAAGATTGTCTTTGAGGGACTTTTTGCTCCGCAACAGATAGACAAATTAGCCTTCGACACTGGGATTTGGCTTAAAGAGCAAGACCGTCTGGGGCACACCATCATGGTGAGCACGCTGGCAGAACACTCGGCAGACACCACGCTTCAAGACGAGGTGCTGCTAGTCAACCGAGGCTATCTGCAACGCAACCGAGTCCTTGATGCGCAAGGGCAGCAAATAACCAGTGTCCCGGACGACGAAGTTGTCATTATGGTCCCCGAATACTCCAAGCGCTCGGCTGAAGAGGTGGAAAGTGCACTGCTGGAAAACTATGGGGGTAGCCAATTACCCACGATAAGTACTGTGACGCTGCGTGATGCTCAGAGACACTTCCTCTACGGCAGCGCGGCCGATCGCCCAAACAAGGAAAGTCATCTGAATAACGCTATCGTTGTCGGTATCGGTGCCAACTCCGGGTTCATCGCGGACGATGAATACATGGGGCAAGCCAGCAGAGGACTAGTCTTGATGGCGGATGCAGAACAAGCCCGAATCGATACACCCCCAGAATTCTTGGGAACGTGGATTTCTGCCTACCTCCCGATCGCTCAAATGGCCGCCGACGAATCCGCGACGCGCCAGGAAGGACTTCGCTTTCAGGCAGTATGCGCCGTCGTAGCACTGCTGGTGCTCCTCGCTACCGCAGTTGGAATGGCGCAGATTCATGTCCGGTCCAATGCGCAAACGATCTTGGTGCGATATCTGAACGGCTGGTCTTTCTGGTCCACCCACCGGTGGCTCATCAAAGGTGAAGCTGTTGTCTTAGCGCTAGCCGTCGGATGGGCGGCGGTGACAGGAATTTGGACTGCTGTTCGTGCGAAGTCCTTCGGCGAGGTGTCCCATGCAGCCAGTGATTTGGCCGTCGCCCAATGGCAGCCTGTAGTGGTTCTGGGTGTCGCCCTTATTAATCTGTTGCTGCTTTTTGCTGTGGTGCACGCTAAGACTCAACGCCTGATTCGTACCCATAGTGAGGAAACCGCATGAGCACTATCGAAGTTCACGGGGCCACGAAATCTTTCGGTTCCAAGACGCTATTTCGTAACCTGACTTTTAGCGTGCCGACCGGGCAGTTGATGGCGGTGATGGGGGCTTCTGGATCAGGGAAATCGACTCTTTTGAACTGTCTAGGCCTGCTTGAAAGACTAGATGGCGGAAGCCTCATTGTTGGTGGTGAGAAAATTTCGGCATTCTCCAGCCAAGAACAACGGCGCTTTCGGCGGGACTCATTGGGTTACATGTTCCAAAACTATGCGCTGATCGAAAGCTCAACGATTCAGGATAACCTCGAAGTTGCATTGGCACCTGCGGGAAAAGCGAAGATCCGAACGACCGATTTTGACGGAGCCCTGGAACATGTAGGTCTCGGCGGGCGGGGTAAAGAGATGGTCTATTCCCTTTCCGGTGGCGAACAACAGCGGGTGGCCTTAGCCAGACTGATCGTTAAACGCCCTGCGCTAGTCTTAGCTGATGAACCTACCGGCGCGTTGGACAGCACTAGTGAGTCCATGGTGATGAAGGAGCTTCGTAATATCGCAGCTGGGGGAGCCACCGTGTTAATCGCAACGCATTCGACGGCTGTGATGAACCATTGCGACACGGTTCTGGAATTGAGCTAGGTATACGCTGTCACCGGTTTGGGTCAGAATAGAGGCCGGACTCAGGGGCAGGCACCTGGGACGCGTTAATTATGTTGGCCCGCGGTGGGAGAATAACCCTATGGAACTTGGATTCATCAGACACGGTCAGACTCGCTGGAACCTCGAAGGGCGGTTGCAGGGCAGCAGCGATATCGCATTGAACGACACCGGGCGGGCGCAGGCGCGCGATGCAGTTGAGGTCCTTGGCGCCGCACGCTGGGACGTCATTGTTTCCTCCCCACTGAGCCGGGCCCGGGAAACGGCGCAGATTATTGCCGACGGGTTGGGGCTGGAGCTCGGTCCGGCCTACGATCTGCTGATCGAGCGGGACTACGGCGAGGGCGAAGGGGTGCTGGAGACCGAGGCGGCGGAGCGCTGGCCGGGCAAGCTGGGCGGGGGCATCGAAGCGCTGGAATCGGTGGTGGACCGCGGGCTGCGCGCGATCGAGCAGATCGCCGCGGACTACCCGGGGCAGAACGTCGCGGTGGTCTGCCACGGCACGATCATCCGCTACACGCTCTCGCATTTCGCCGGCTACAAATTGGATACCATCCGCAACGGCTCGGTGGCGATCCTCGCCCGCCGCGCCGCGGGCTGGGAGCTGGAACTGGTCAACGACCGGGCACCGCAGCCTCCGGTCACCGCACCGTAGCTAGCCGCCCACGGTGCGCCGCACGCTGCGCGCAAGCGACGAGTCGGCCTGCCGGTTCTTGACCGTGGCCAGCCAGGAACCCAGACGCAGGTAGGCCGCGGAGCGCACCGGCGCGGCGGAGAGGAACACGTCGTGCAGCGCATCGGGCAGCCGCACCAGGTGCAGCTCGCGGCCCAGATTGATGCTGCGCTGCGCGACCACCTGCACGTTCAGCGCCACATCGGAGCGGGTGGCCGCGTCATTCCAGCGCGGCAGCAGGTAGTCCCGGGCGCTGAGCAGCACCAGCACCGGCTGGCGCAGCTCCAACCCCTTTTTCACCTTCGCCTGGGCGGCGAATACCGCGGAGATGAATCCGGCGCTGAGCGTGAATCCGTTGGCCGGACGCCATTGCAGGTCATAGTCCCATTCACCCTCGAAGCGGTTCGAGACGGTGCGGGTGTAGAAGCCCGGGTCGATGGTTGGCAGGTTCCGGTGCGGATTGCGCCCGCTGGCCACCGCCAGGAGCTTCGCCAGGGCGGTGCGCCCCAACTCGGAGGCCTGGAATTCCAGCCAGGGGCTGTTCAGCGCCAGCGCGTCCACCTTTGCCGGGTGCGCCGCGGCATACAGGGCGGCGCTCAGCCCGCCGGTGGAATGGGCGAGCATCACGAAGCGGGTTCCCGGGTGGGCGCTGGAGATGATCCGGTGCGCCGCATCGAATTCCTCGAAGTAGTCTTCCAGGTCGGTGATGAACCCCGGGGTGCTGTCCGCGGTGAGGTTGCGCCCGTAGTTGCGCAGATCCAGCGCGTAGAAGTCGGCTCCCGCGGTGCTCAGGAACTGCGCCAGTTCGCGCTGGAAGAAGTAGTCGGACCAGCCGTGCACGTAGAGGATCGCCAGCCCGCGCAAGGGCGGGGCGAATTGCGGCCGCGCGGATTTCGGGCGGTGGCGGATCAGCGTCGCGGTTGACCCGTCGGACAGCGGGAGCGTGCGCCGGGCGAAGCCCTCGCCCAGGAGGTCCGCCTCCCAGCGGCCGGCGGCGGGGGAACGAAATTGGAAGGCCATGGAAACATCCTACGGGGCACGAAAAACGGCATCCCCCGGATGGGCTGGTTACCATCCGATGAATGCCGTTATTCGTGGCCGTATATTGGTAGTGCTCAGTCCGCTTGCGACGTGGGTCGCCTAGGTGCAGGAAACTTCTTGACGATCCACAGCAACAAGATGAACAACAATGCTGAGACTGCTGAAGCAACCACACAAGCCACCCAAGAGTAGAAAAATCCCGAGTAGCAAACAGTCATGACAACAAATCCGGTGGACCATGATGCGGCTTCTCGAAGAGGCTTGTTGCCTGGAAGTTTCGACTTGAGTACAGCTTCAATGATTCCGGCGACAATCGCAGTCGCAAGCAACGTGCCCATCGCCCAGTAAACGAACCAACCAGCAATATCTTGACGAACTTGTTCCATTCCAAAAATCAAAATTGAACTTCCGATGCCCGCCGAAAGCGGAAGCGAGATGAACACCAAGACTGCAAAGAGAACCAGTATCACCCAGAAAATCGCGATGGCCTTGTTCAAAGGTTTATCGTCGTCGGTAGTTTCAGCCACAAATTCTCCATACCATTTAAAACGTCTAACTTACCATCTGGCTGGTATCAACTAGATGATGATGTTCATGATGACCCACGCCGCGTCCTTCGCAAGGTCATATGGAATTCCAGCTGCTTGGAACGCGATGATCAACTCATTTTCGGATTTCAATTCCGCTTTGCGAACGAGAAGCGCCAGAGGTCGAGCGGTCAATGCCTAGCATGGCGTGGCAACTACGGGGCACGAAAAACGGCATCCCCCGGATGGGCTGGTTACCATCCGATGAATGCCGCAATTCGTGGCCGTACCGCTTCGCTTGTTGAGTTCAGGCGCGTGCAGCCGAGTTGGTGTCCTGGACTAGCCCGCTATCTCGTAGGCCGGAGCCGGGGTGTCCAGGTAGCGCAGGTAGGCGTTCTTGGTCAGGAAGGTCGGGAAGTCGTCGCGCAGCGCGCTGGCCTCGAAGATCTCCACCGCCTGCTCGAAGCGGTCCCCCTCGAAGCGCTCGATCCGCTCCATGGTTTCTTCGGCCAGATCCTGCACCCAGCGGCGGGTGATGATCTCGCCCTCGTCGGTGATGGCCGACTGGTGGATCCACTGCCACAGCTGGGAGCGGGAGATTTCCGCGGTGGCCGCATCCTCCATCAGGTTGCGCAGCGCCACCGCGCCGTTGCCGCGCAGCCAGGACTCGATGTAGCGGATGGCGATCTCGATGTTCTCGCGGATCCCGCGCTCGGTGATCCGGCCCTCCAGGCCTGCCACGTTCAGCAGCTCGCTTTCGGAAACTTCCACGTCCTCGCGGGTCCGGGAGATCTGGTTCGCGTTGGCGCCCAAAACCTCGTCGTACACCTCGCGGGCCACCGGCACCAGGTCCGGGTGGGCCACCCAGGAGCCGTCGAAGCCGTCGTTGGCCTCGCGGGACTTGTCCTCGGAGACCTTCGCGAAGGCGAGCTGGTTGATGGAGGCGTCCTTGCGGCTGGGCACGAAGGCGCTCATTCCGCCGATGGCGCTGGCGCCGCGGCGGTGGCAGGCACGGACCAGCTGCTCGGTGTAGGCGCGCATGAACGGGCTGGTCATGGTCACCAGGTCCCGGTCCGGGAAGACGAAGCGCGGGCCGCGGGAACGGAAGTTCTTGATGATCGAGAAGATGTAGTCCCAGCGTCCGGCGTTCAGCCCGGCCGAGTGCTCACGCAGCTCGTAGAGGATCTCCTCCATCTCGAAGGCCGCGGTGATGGTCTCGATGAGCACCGTGGCGCGGATGGTGCCGCGATCGATGCCCAGCAGCTGTTGGGCCAGCAGGAACACGTCGTTCCACAGCCGCGCCTCCAGGTGGTTCTCCAGCTTCGGCAGGTAGTAGTAGGCGCCGCGGCCCGAATCGATCAGCCGCTGGGCGTTGTGGAAGAAATGCAGGCCGAAGTCGACAAAGGCGCCGGCGATCGGCGTCCCGTCGATCAGCAGGTGCTTCTCCGGCAGGTGCAGCCCACGCGGGCGGACCACGATGGTTGGCAGCTGCGACAGCTCGTAGCTGTGCAGCTTGTAGTCCCGGCCGTCCGGGGCGGTGAAGTCGAGCTCGCCGTCCAGCACGCGCAGCAGGTTCACCTGGTTCTTGATCACGTTCTGCCAGGTCGGTGAGCAGGCGTCCTCCATGTCGGCCAGCCACACGTTCGCGCCGGAGTTCAACGCGTTGATCGCCATCTTGCGCTCGATCGGTCCGGTGATCTCCACCCGGCGGTCCTCCAGGCCCGGAGCGATCGGGGCCACCTGCCAGCTTGAATCTTCGCGGATGTGGCGGGTTTCCTCCAGGAACTTCGGGTCCTTGCCATTGGCGATGCGCGCCCGATTCAGCTGGCGGCGCTGCATCAGCTCGGCGCGGCGGCCTTCGAACGCCTGGTGCAGGGCGGCGATGAATTCAAGGGCCTGTGCGGTGAGGATCTGCTCCTGGTAGCGCACTGGGGTAGCGGTGATCTGGATCGGGTTCAGGGAGGTGGGGGTTGACATGATCTTTTCCTTAAAAGTTTGAGGGCGGTGGGGCCGGCGTCAATGCCGGCCCCACCGTCCGGACCGCTGGGGTCCGAGTTAGTGGAACTGGCCTTCTTCGGTGGAGCCGACCAGAGCGAGGGTGGAGGCATTGGGGTTCAATGCCGTGGCGATCGCGTCGAAGTAGCCGGTGCCTACTTCGCGCTGGTGCTTGGTTGCGGTGTAGCCGCGGGACTCGGAGGCGAATTCGCGCTCCTGCAGTTCGACGTAGGCGCTCATGCCTTCGCGGGCATAGCCCTCGGCGAGGTCGAACATCGAGTGGTTCAGCGCGTGGAAGCCGGCCAGCGTGATGAACTGGAAGCTGAAGCCCATCGCGCCGAGTTCGCGCTGGAACTTGGCGATCGTCGCGTCGTCCAGGTGCTTCTTCCAGTTGAAGGAAGGCGAGCAGTTGTAGGAGAGCATCTGATCCGGGAAGTCGGCCTTGACCGATTCGGCGAACTTGCGGGCCATTTCCAGGTCCGGGGTTCCGGTTTCCATCCAGATGAGGTCGGAGTACGGAGCGTAGGCCTTGGCGCGGGCGATGCATGGTTCGATGCCGTTGCGGACCTTATAGAAGCCCTCCGCGGTGCGCTCGCCGGTGATGAATTGCTGATCGCGTTCGTCGACATCCGAGGTGATCAGGGTTGCCGCCTCGGCGTCGGTGCGGGCGATGACCACCGAGGGAGTGCCGGCCACGTCGGCCGCCAGGCGGGCCGCATTCAGCGTGCGGACGTGCTGCTGGGTAGGGATCAGCACCTTGCCGCCGAGGTGGCCGCACTTCTTTTCCGAAGCCAGCTGGTCTTCCCAGTGGACTCCCGAGGCACCGGCGGTGATCATCGACTTCATCAGCTCGTAGGCGTTCAGCGGGCCGCCGAATCCTGCCTCGGCATCTGCGACGATCGGGACCATCCAGTCCTCGACGCTTTGGATGCCCTCGGAGAATTCGATCTCATCTGCACGGAGCAACGCGTTGTTGATGCGGCGTACGACCTGCGGAACCGAGTTGGCCGGGTAGAGCGACTGGTCCGGGTAGGTCTGGCCGGAAATGTTTGCATCCGCGGCGACCTGCCAACCGGAGAGGTAGATGGCCCGCAGGCCGGCCTTGACCTGCTGGACCGCCTGGTTGCCGGTCAACGCACCCAGTGCGTTGGTGTAGCCGCCGGTCGGGGTTTCTTCGGTCAGCTGCTTCCACAGCTTCTCGGAGCCACGCTTGGCCAGGGTGTGCTCTTCCTGAACCCGGCCCTGCAGTTTCACGACGTCGGCTGCGCTGTAGTCGCGGGTGGTCCCGCTCCAGCGTGGGTTGTTCGCCCAATCGTTTTCGATAGTTGCGATGCGGTTGTCGATCGAATTCTGCTCGGTCATTGTTCTGGCCCCTTCGCCCACATGTTGGTGTTCGCCCGAATCGGAGAGATGCGGTGAACTTCTTCGTGACACTTACTTTTCCGTAGATGCAAGGGGGCGAATAGGGGTATTCGAGGGAAAGATTCGCGGTTCTTCGAGAAAGCTGAAAAAAGTAGGTTTTTTCGCATGAATAAGTGAAAAATGGCAGAAATGGTTGATTTGGAGACTTCGTAATCTGAAGAAGTGTTTTTCTTGAGGAATGAAGTGGTGGCGGTTTGGGGTTGTGGGCGCGCCAAAGGCAGCTAAGCCAGGTGTGTGCGATCTATGGCGGTTACGGCAGGTCTAGCGAAACGACGGCCATGAATCCGCGCCCGGAGATCGTCGGTTCGGCCGCATCACCGCCGATGACGGTATCGCGCAGTTCGAGCTTGCGCTCTTCGCCGTGCAGCGTCAGGACGCCGTTGCCCTGCAGCATGATGCCCAGCTGGCCATCGAAGAGGTACTGCTCGCGCTTCTTGGAAAGCTCAACGATGCGCACCGTGCCGCGTACCCGCTCGGGCCGGGTGAGCAGATGCAGAACCAGCAGCTCCTGTGCGGGCTGGCTGGTGGAGACCGGAAGCGTTGCCTCGATTTTCAGCGGGCGCAGCGGTTCCAGGCCTTGCGCCTGCCCGTCGACGTCGAGCTGGAGAAAATCTCCGGCTAGCAGGGTGAGCACCTGCGAGGTCCCCGCGTTGTGGAAGGACCCGGCCTTTTCGATCGAGCGAATCGAAAGTTGCCAGCTGCCCGAATCTTGGGATGCCGCGGTGAGCTGCCCGCCGTCCGTCAATTCACCGGCGCAGATCTGGCGGACCTGGCCCAGCTCCCACTGCTTCTTGCTGCTCTGGGCAAGCGGGGTGACGGAACCTGGCAGGAATTGCTGGGGAGCTTCACTCATGGTTCGAGTTTACTTCTCCCAGAGGGTCATCAGCTCATCGACCACCCGCGCGGTGCTCTGCGTGGCATCGATGACGGGCCAGCCGTGGGTTGCCGCAAGCCGCAGATACTCTGCCCGGCTGGCGTGCAGGAAGGCATAGGTTTCCGAATCCTCGCCGCGCGCAACGATGCGAGCATGAGCGGTGCGCACGTCGACGTCTAGGACGACCACCTGCGCCCGCTGCACGCTGTTCCGGGCCAGCCACGTCAGGAAGCGTCCGTGCGGCAACTGGCGGATGCTGCGCAGCGCAAGCTGGCAAAAGAGGTGGCGGTCCATCACGGTCACGCCCGGGAACAGCGCAGCTCGCCTAGCGTTCAAGGCGATGTTGCCGGTGCGGATCATCGTCTCCATCGCGTCCTGAAGGGCTATTGGCATAGTGAGCCCGAGCTTTTGTTCCGCACGCGTCAGCCAGCGGCGCCCGGCAGGGTTTGCCAGGCTTTGGGCAGCTTGGCCACGGAGCTCCAAGCTGCGCACCAGTTCGCGGATGGTGGTGGTTTTCCCCGCACCGTCCATGCCCAGAATAATCAGGGCCTGGCAGGAATCCTCGGCGGGGGCTCGAACGGCAGGCGTGATGGGTCTAATGGCAATGGAGGCGATCTTGCGGCTCCCTTCGAATATTGGTGGATGGACAGTGTGCTCGAAACGTATAACGAGTGGCAACGCCGTGGTGATACCAATTTCTGGCTGAAAATTCGATGTGAATCTCATGAAGGCTGCTTGTGCGGGACGCGGTTCAACGGAGGCAACCGGAGCGGCCAGCCGAGGCAAGGGCGAAAACAGAACTCAGCGGTGAAAGCGAAGAAGCCGAAAACTTTGGCGCATAAGCTAACGAAACGACGTTATCGACGCGATTTTTACCGAATTTCTAGAAAAATTACCTGTTCTTCGCTTAGGCTATGAATGTGACTGCACCCACATGGAATCGAAGCTCATCGCAAGAACCGGAAACCGATCAGGGCATTGACGCCGCCCTGGACACGCTCGCGCTCGGCCGGCGGATCCGCCACCTGCGCAAGTCCAAGGGGTTGACCCTGGACGACGTTTCAACCTTGGTCGATACGGCGCCGAGCCAGCTGTCGCTGATCGAAAACGGCAAACGCGAACCGAAGCTTTCCCTGCTGAAGTCTCTGGCCAGGGCGTTGCAGGTAGGTGTTGATGATCTTCTAGGTGCGGAGCCTCCCACTCGTCGCGCGGCGCTGGAAATCGATTTGGAACGGGCCCAACGCGGCCCGCTCTACGAGGCATTGGGTCTGCCCACGGTGCGGGTCGGCACGCGGTTGCCGATGGACGTGCTGGAATCCCTGGTCGGGCTGCAGCATGAATTGGAGCGCCGGCTCAACGAACAGGCGGCAACACCGGAGGAGGCTCGTCGAGCCAACACGGCGTTGCGCCAAGAGATGCGCCAGCGAAACAACTACTACAAGGAAATCGAGCAGGAAGCGGCCAAGGTGCTCGCGGCGGTAGGTCATGACGAAGGCCCGCTCTCGCACCATCGCGCGGCGGATATCGCCGAGCATCTCGGCTTCAGCCTCCGGTTCGTGGGAAATCTCCCGCACTCGACCCGTTCGGTCACGGATCTGAAGAACAAAAGGATCTATCTGACCCAGACCAGCCGCTCCGAGCATGATCCGCGCTCGGTGCTATTGCAGGCGCTGGGCCACTACCTGCTCGGGCATGAGGCACCCACAAGCTATGCGGACTTCCTGGACCAGCGCGTCGCCACAAACTATTTCGCCGCGGCGCTGATGATGCCGGAGAAATCCACCACGGCATTCCTGCGCCGGGCCAAGGCCAACCGGGAACTGGCCATTGAGGATCTGCGTGATGCCTTTGCGGTTTCCTACGAAACCGCGGCGCACCGGTTCACCAATCTCGCCACCGAGCATCTGGGCATGACCTGCCACTTCCAGAAGGTCCACGAATCGGGCATCCTGCACAAGGCCTACGAGAATGACCGGGTGAATTTTCCTGCCGACCATACCGGCGCCATCGAAGGGCAGAGCATCTGCCGCTACTGGACCAGCCGCGTGGTCTTTGACCAGCTGGATAAGTTCCGCTCCTTCGAGCAGTACACGGACACGGTCAACGGGACCTATTGGTGCACCGCGCGGACCGAGCGGCACTCCTCGGGATTGTATTCACTGTCCATAGGCGTTCCCTTTGAGCATGTGAAATGGTTCCGCGGCCGCGACACCAAGGAGCGTTGCCAGTCGACCTGTCCAGATGAAAATTGCTGCAGGCGTCCACCGGCCGAGCTGTCCAGCGAGTGGTTCGGCAACGCATGGCCTTCGACGCGCGCCAACACCCACCTCTTGGCCGCCATGCCAACCGGTGCCTTCCCCGGCGTGGATGAGACCGAGGTCTACCGCTTTTTGCAGCAGCAGAGGTAGCCAATAAGTGGCGATGAATCGAAGCGATTTGTTCTTGCCGGTGCGTCGGATCGAGGCAAGCGAGCCGAATGCCGAGTTGCCCGCGCACTGGCCTATGGTGATGCCGCCGGTACGCCAACTTCTGCTCGAAGGCCTGGACCTGGGAGCGGTGACCGTGATGGTGGGGGAGAACGGGGTCGGCAAGTCAACGCTGCTCGAAGCTCTGGCCATCGCGTACGGGTTGAACGCCGAGGGCGGATCCACCGGCGCCATGCATGCCACCCGGGCCTCTGAATCCACCCTCTCGCAGCTGCTGAAACTTCACCGTGGTGCTGCCGCCCCACGCAAGGGGTTCTTTCTGCGTGCCGAAACCATGCATTCCTTCTACACGTACTTGGAGGAATCGAGCGTGGGATCGGCGTTGCATGAGCGCAGCCATGGCGAATCTTTCTTGGACCTCATCGAGGAACGGATCCGGCTCAAGGGGCTGTGGGTCCTCGACGAGCCCGAGTCGGCGCTGTCCCTAACCGGCTGCGTGCAGTTGATCGAGCGGCTGCGCGGGATCGTGGAGCGCGGCTCGCAGGTGCTCATCTCCACCCATTCCCCGGTACTGGCCGCCTTCCCTGGAGCACGAATACTGGAGGTCGGTTCCTGGGGGTTCCGCGAGAGCGAATACGACCACTTGGAACTGGTCAGAAACTGGCGGGAATTCTTCACCGATCCGGGCGCTTTCCTCGGCTCGCCGGAGACGGAGTAACCGCGCAGAATTGCTGCACCGATGATGGTGAAACAGATGGTGATCACCGCCGGGGGCTTGGTGATCCAGGGACCGAAATGACTGGGGGTTCTGGCCTTGCCCGAAGGTACACGCAGTCATTCGGATACCGTCTGTTTTTGTGTTGCGATGTGCCAGACATCAGTTCAGGTGCCTTCGAATGAATTTCTCGGTGGCTTCGGTCAATTGTGCGCCATCCTCGGCGACGCTGCGACCGGAACGGGCAACCTTGAATGAATGGTCACCGCCCTCGAACCAGATAAGTTCGCAGTCGGCGTTCAACCCTGCGACTACGCGAGAGATGATTGCCGGGTTCGCGAAGGGATCACGGGTTCCTTCGAGGAAAAGCATCGGTGTGCTCAGCGGGTAGAGATGCTCGTCGCGAAGCTTTTCTTCCTTCTTGGGGGCATGCAAGGGATACCCAAGAAAAATGAGCGCTTCGGTGGGCATGTCCTCGGCAACCGCCAGAGACGCCATTCGCCCGCCGAAGGATTTCCCGGCGGTAAAAACGGGTAGGTCGCCTGTCAGGTGGGTGCCGGCCCATTCTCGGACGTGTTTCCACACCGCTAGGGCAACGGGAGCCTTATTAGGAAACTTCTTCCCGGCGTCCATATAGGGGAAGTTAAAACGCAATACCGATACTCCACGCTTAGCCATTGCTTGGGAAAACCCCGACATGAAGTCGTGGTCTTTGCCCGCTCCAGATCCATGAGCCAGAATCAGAAAAGCGCTGGGATGCTCCGCGTGGTCAACGATGGCGGTGAGGGTTCCGCTTTCCCATGGGATTCTCATTTCCTGGTCCATGCCTTCAAGGCTAAGTCTTGTTGTTCGGTTCCACGAACCGGGTGTTCACCACTTTGGCTCGTATGCGCGGGCCGGGGCCCGTCACTGACCAAACGCCTACTGGGTCCACTCTGATTTGTGTTCGGTACTCGTTTCCTCAGTTCCCTGCACCTTGACGGTGAGAGTTTCCACCTGCTCCGGTCCGTGGGCTTTGCTGTTGATTTTGAGCATCATGTTGCCCGAAACGAAGTCGACGCCGGGTATCGAATCGGTATCGTAGGTGTTCCCCTGCCAGATCCCCGGGGCGAGGGTGACGACTAGCTCGCCAATTGCCGGGGAAGAGACCGAATCGATGTAGGCGTGGGGATCGGTGGGAATGCAGTCGCGATAGGTTTCGATCTTCTTGATGCTCGCTGAGCAGAATGACTCGTAGGTATCATTCATTGCTTCGAGCCACTGCACGTACTTTTCCTCGGCCCAGGCCTCCCGGTCCGCCGGGTCCGCTCCGGTGCGGGCACGCGAGAAGGTGCCCGAATGCTGCTTGTTCTCCGTGGCAAAGGTGACTGATTCGAGCTCCGGGGATTTTTCGCCGATGCTTTCGAACATGACCCGCCCCATGATCCGCAGTTCGTCTTTGGGGCCCCCAAGATGATCGGCCGATCCGTCCTGATTAAAACGGTATGAGTTGTCCAGATGAATGGACAGATGCCCGGGCTTGGGTGAATCCCACGAATTTATGAGCTTGTAGGCACCGAGAAAACCCTTGACCGACTTGATGCCGGAGTTATCCAACCAGGCCTGGATCATGGAATCGGCCCAGTCCTGTCCGCTAGCGTCTAGGCCGCGCGCAGGATCATAACGTTGCGTCGCTGAGGATTCGGCCGCAGCGGGGTTCGGGCTTGGCGAAGGTGATGACGTCGTGGCCGAAGCCGGAACACCTGCAGTTTCGCCGGGCGGCGGGGTTGCTTGAACCGAGCAACCGGTCAATGCCAGGGCGGCCAGCGCCGCGGTGAATATGAAGCGCAAGCGCATGAGAACCTCCGGAGACTCGAGTAAATATCAGTCTATCGAAGCGATGCCGCTCTGCACGTTGGGAAAGTGCGTGTGACTTAGTGCGGGTCGGAAAGGCAGAAGGTAATGCCAAAGGGATCGCGCAGTACGCTCCACCCAAAGCTAGGATCCTCGGTGTGTTCTTCAACCAAGACCGCGCCGGCGGCCACAAAGCCGGCGACGCTTTGTTCGCGGTCGCCATCGGCTTCTAGATCGAGATGCACTCGATTCTTATCAGCGGAGACCGATTCAACTTTTTGAAATCCGAGCCTGGCGCTGAAGCCCGGGACGGTAAGCATGGTGAACCCCGGGTACTGCCCGGCGTATTCGGCTCCGAGACGTTTCCGCCACCACTCGGCGGCAGCTACTTCGTCTTGGGCGTCGAGGGTGATCATGGCGATGTTTGGCATGGGCTCAACCTACCGCGAGCCGGCAGTGGTTTCTAGACTTAAACGAAAAACAGAACCTACAGATCGCGATGATCTGTAGGTTCTGGTTTTCATGGAGTCTTAGCTGCCGAAGTAGTCCATAACCGGTGCAGCCGGTTCCGCGGCTGCGGCCGGAACCTGCTTGGCAACCGAGAGCTGGCCTCCGGCGAAGTCCACCTCGATGGTGTCTCCGGCGGCGACTTCGTCGCCGATCAATAGATCGGCAATGGCGTCTTGCACCTTGCGCTGCACCAGGCGGCGCAGCGGGCGGGCACCAAACTCCGGGTCATAGCCCTCGGCTGCCAACCAAGTGATTGCGGCGTCGGTGACGTGCAGCTTGAGTTCTTGCCCCGCCAGGTGCTTGCGGGTCTCATCGAGTACCAGCTTGACGATCTGGGCGATCTCGGATTCGCTGAGCTTGCCGAAGAGCAGTACCTCATCGAGCCGGTTCAGGAACTCGGGACGCATGAACTCGCGTACCTTGCCCATCACCTTGGCTCGAATTTCGGCCTTCTCGCTGCCGGCATTGATCGAGGTGAAGCCGAAGTTGCCGGCCTTGCTGGCGAGGTGCTCGCCACCGAGGTTACTGGTCATCAGGATCAGTGTGTTGGAGAAGTCCACGGTGCGTCCGGCGGTATCCGTCAGCCGACCGTCATCCAGCACCTGCAACAGCACGTTGAACACGTCCGGGTGGGCCTTCTCGATCTCGTCGAGCAGGATCACCGAATACGGGTTGCGGCGGACCTTTTCGGTGAGCTGCCCGGGTTCGTCGTGGCCGACGTAGCCCGGAGGGGCGCCGATGAGCCGCGAAACCGTGTGCTTCTCTCCGTACTCGCTCATGTCGATGCGCACCAGCGACTCGGAGGAGCCAAAGAGGTTGTTGGCCAGGGCCTTGGCCAACTCGGTCTTGCCCACACCGGTGGGACCGAGGAACAGGAAGGAACCGATCGGACGCTGTGCCGGGGCCAACCCGGTACGGCTGCGGCGTACTGCGCGGGATACCGCGGCCACCGCGTCATGCTGGCCGATGACCGAAGCATGCAGCTGCTCCTCAAGGGAGGCCAATCGAGTCTTGTCGTCCCCGTTGATCCGCGAGGTCGGGATGCCGGTAGACCGGGAGATGACCTCGGAAATCTGGGCCTCATCGACGATGCGGGTAACCCCCGAGTCTCCCGCCTGCTCCGCGGCGGCGATGCGTTCGGTAAGTGTTGCGATGTGGTCGCGCCACGCACCGGCATCTTCGAAGCGTTCCTCGCCGACGGCTCGGGCCTTGTCGCGATCTGCTTCCACCAGTTCGTTGCGCAGCGCCTGCACGTCTTCGGTACCGCCTGCGGCGATTGACCTGCGGGCACCGGCAATATCGAGCAGGTCGATCGCCTTGTCCGGCAGGCGACGGTCTGTCAGGTAGCGAGCCGACAAGGAGACGGCTGCTTTCAGTGCCTCGGGAGTGTACTGCACCTGGTGGTGGTCTTCGTAGGATTCGCGCAACCCGTCAAGGATTGCCAGCGCGACTTCCTGAGAGGGTTCTCCCACGGTGACCTTGCCGAATCGGCGGGCCAGGGCGGAGTCCTTCTCTACCTTGCGGAATTCATCCAGGGTGGTGGCGCCGATCAGGTGCAGCTCTCCGCGGGCCAGGCGTGGCTTGAGGATATTTGCGGCGTCCATATTTCCGGACTCGCCGGAACCGGCTCCGACCAAGAGGTGCATTTCATCGATGAATATCAGTGTTTGGCCCTCGGCGTCGGCCACCTCTTCGAGCAGGCCGGTCAGCCGCTGTTCGAAGTCGCCGCGGTACCGGGTGCCGGAGAGCATGCCGGGCAGGTCGATGGAGATCAGCTGGACGCCACGGATCTGTTCCGGGACTTCATCCGCAACGATGGCACGGGCGAGCCCCTCGGCGATGGCGGTTTTGCCGACGCCTGCCTCACCAATGAGCACCGGGTTGTTCTTCGTTCGACGGGCCAGGATCTCAATGGTCTGGGCCAATTCGTCCTCGCGGCCGATGACCGGGTCGATCTGGCCATCGGAGGCCAGCGCCGTCAGGTCGGTACCGTAGCGTTCCAGCATAGAGACGTCTTGCTCTTCGCCGGACTCCACCTCTCCCGTCTGGGCGCGCTGGGCCTGCTCCATGGCTGCCTGCTGCAGGGACTGGCCGGTGATACCGTGCTGCGCGAGCAGCATGCCCACAGGAGATTCGGGGGAGAAGACAAAGGCGAGGAACAGGTGTTCCGGGTCGATGTAAGTCGAACCGTAATTTCGAGCGACCTGGTAGGCATCGAACAGGCTGCGCTGGGCGGCGGACGAGAGGCGTGATGGCTTCTCGGTGGCTTCTTCCCGACGTGGCAAGCGTTCGATGGCGTCTTTGGCCAGGGCTTCCAGATCAACGCCCATGGCGCTCAAGTGCTGGCCGGCGGGTTCGGTGCGAAGCAACGCGACCAGCAGGTGCAGTGCATCGATTTCTGCATGACCGTTTTCATGTGCGAAGGCAGCCGCGATGGACACTGCTTCGTGGGTGCGCTGCGAAAGCAGGCGCGTAATGTCGATGGGACGCGCGGCTTGGGTGCGCGAGGAAAGGAACCGGGAGAGGAATTCCTCGAACGAGCCATCTGACGAGGAGCCGAAAAATGCTGGCAAGTGAGCCTCCTAATAGAAACTTGAGTGGTCTATGCTCATGTTCAACGTAATATGAGCGAATCTATTCCCGCAAAGTCTGTCAAGGCAACAATAAGAGGCCGAGTTCACAACTCTAGACTTGGCGGGAGATCTCGACGAGTCCTAGCCGGGCTGCGGCGACGAGGGCCTGCACGCGGTCGCGCACTTCGAGCTTCATGAAGATTTTCGCCATATGGGTTTTTACCGTCGCCTCGGAGATCGCGAGCTGACGGCTGATTTCCGTATTGTTGAATCCTTTTGCCAAAAGATCCAATATTTGCATTTCGCGATTAGTTAGTCCGAGATCTTCGATAAGTCCTGCAATGTCGTGCGATTTACTATAAACGTTTTTTACAGCCGAGATTAGATCAGAAGAAACCGACGGGGAGATAGCCGCCGAGCCTTGGTGAACGGCATGAACTGCCGCGATGATTTCGGCCGGCTCCGTGTCCTTCACGAGGTAGCCGCTGGCTCCGGCCATGAGCACCGGAACCAGATAGTCATCTGATGAAAAGGCCGTAATTGCAAGGATTGCGGGGCTATTATGGGCAGATTTGATAATTTTGGTCGCTTCAATCCCGTCCATAATTGGCATTTGCAAATCCATAAGAACAACGTCTACATCATGTGTTTCACAATAATTAACCGCCCCTTCACCATTTTCTTGAGTATTAACGGTCACAATTCGACGATCAGTTGCTAGGATCGTGCTAAGCGCATGCCGAATCAGCGGCTCGTCATCGACGATGAGCACCTTAATCTGTTCCATTGGGGTCCTTTGAACGGTGGTTGGCACAAGAAACAACCTGGCATGAATCGAAGTATATAAGTTCAAGAGTTTGGGGTTTGAAATGAAAGCTTTAAAGATCTTGGCCGTGGCCGCGCTGGCGGCAACTCCATTAGCGTTTGCCGCGCCGGCTATGGCGGCACCAGTGGCAGAACCTACCTATTCTTCATCGGGCGTTGCAAGTCCTGCCGGTTGGGGCACCGACTTCTCTAAGTGGGTGTGCAAAAACTACGGCTACGCCTGCGGTTAGAGGCGTATTTGACTTTACCCGTAACCCGGTAAAGTATTCCGCATATGAGACTGCGAATAAAAACCGCCCTGACTAAGCTTTTTGCTGGTCGGGGCGTTGTCGTCTGGACGGGTATTCTCGCCTTTGCCGCCATTACCGCGACAGAGGGCTATACGTTGCTTCAGGACGGGATAGGTAATTCGTCTTCGAGCGTTATTCGCGGGGTGGGCGTTGGGTTGCTGCTGTCCGCCTCGTTGGCGATCGGCATGCGATGGGTTGCCACCTCGCTCGGCATGTATCTAGCCACGCTCTTTTTCTTCTTCTGGGACGGCGGCCTCTTGCTGTGGCTGGTCTTCTCGCTCGTGATCTTCAGTGTCCTTGCCGCGACGGTTGCATCTTCACTGGTGCGTAATTGGTATCTGGTGATGCTGCTCGTATGGATGGGGCAATACGGGGTCAGGGCAGGCGAGGACGCGATCCTACTGGTGATTTTCGTTCCGCTTGCCGTTTTGGCCTATGTTCTGGCCCGCAGTATTTTCCACTTGCGCGAACGAAATCTCAATGCGATTCGGCAGATGCAGGAGAACAGCGAGCAGAGCAGGATTGCCGTTGAGCGTGAACGCAAGAATATTGCGCGCGACCTGCACGATATCGTCGCGCACGACATTACCGTTGTGGCCATGCAGTCCAAGGCTGCAAAGTTTGCCAATAATGGGGAAGCGGCAATCGAGGCTATCGACATCATCGCGAAGCTCAGTACCGAAACATTGCATGATTTGCGCCTGATGCTAAACGTCTTGCGGACCGACGGAACGATGAGTGGTTCGTCCGGGTCCGGTGTCGACAAACCGGCGGCGACAACTGTATACGCGGTCCAGGGCGTGGAGATCTTCTCGCAACGTTTACATGAGTCTGGATTTGAAGTGACGTCTCACACGGGCGAGAACATTTCGGCGCTTCCGAGATCTGCGCAGACTGCGCTGTATCGGGTTATGCAGGAAGCGGCGACCAATATCATCAAACATGGTCGTCGGGGAGGGGTTTGCACCATGAGTTTGGAGGTCGTAGGACCGAATGCTGTCCTTGAAATGACTAATCAGATGCCAAATTCTCATCCAAGCGGGGGCGAGCTCTCCGGCGGTGGAATCGGGCTGATCGGTATGAAGGATCGCATGAATGCCTTCGGTGGGCGGTTCAGCACAAGGGTTGTGGATGATCGGTGGATACTTAGTGCCAGTATCCCCTTCTGAGCCCTACCCTCCTACTTAAGTATGATTTCGGAATTCTTGTAATCGCGATAAGTTATATACGTATCGGTGAAGACCGATCACCGCAGGGAAATTGGTGATGTTTTGCGAGTGGCATCATCAAGAGTTCCGCAGTGATTAAAAGGTACGTTGCGTCATGGATGGACTGATCTTTCTTCGGCGTTGTGCCCCCATCGCACGCCTGAGTTCGTTAGTGGCGCGACGTACCTTTTATAATCACCTTCAGCCTCAGAGCGCTGTATACCACTCCCCGATTTCGGGATGACCCCATCGAGCTTTCCTGCTAAGCCTCTTGAATCCTATTGTCATTCGAGAGTGGGCATCACATGTTGGTTCAGGCTGAAAACTAGCCCCGCGAATCGCTGAGCATTGGGTCGGAAGCGGCGGATCAACTGTTTTTCGAAGCCTGCAACGCAAACACCTTCAGCGATGAACCGGTTTCGGATGAAGTGCTTGAAGCTACTTACGAGACCATGAAAATGGGGCCAACGCTCATGGATACCCAGCCGACGCGGCATCGCCTAGGTGAAGAGTGCGGACGCTCGCCAAGAGATCTCTGAGACTATGGCGGGAACCAATAAGCAAAAGGCACTGAATGCGCCGGTCTTTGCGATCCTTCCTGTCGAAACCGAGTGGCACGAAGGGTTCGCGTCTTTCTTCCCTCACGCCCCGGAATGCAAGGCGATGCTTGGTGATCAGGGCATGCGCGCAGCTGTGGGCAGCCATAGTGCATGATTGCAGGCCGGGTATTTCACCATGGCAGTTCAGGCCGTCGGCTTTGCAGCAGGCCCAATGGCCGGGTTCGACAACTCTGCCGTTGACGCAATCGTAAACACCGATGGTCGAAACCAGTCATTCTTTGTAGTGAACGTGGGAAAGCCTGGCGCGGATGCGTGGTTCGGACGCATTCCACGCCACGCGGCCGAATTCGCTACGGGCAGCATCTAGGCTTCGCAGTGCTTAGACACCGGAGGGGTGGGAAACGCGATGCGTTTCCCACCCCTCCGGTGTTTTGGCCCAGTTACTCAGTCATGCCGACAGGGTCGTTCTCCAGCAGGTGATCCGACACCTTGGATAGCGCACGTTCCAATGCCGCGCGCAGGATCACCGGGACGGTGATTTCTTCCTCAAGTTTCAGCATTCCTTCGCGTTCAAAGGTCCGCAAGATCGCTTCAACCCGTGGGACGGACTCTTCGAGGCTCGTGATGAGGTGATGCTGTTCAACAGGCAGATCGTCTTCGGAAGGGATCTGCAGAGCGAATTCTGTGCGTGGTGGCTTCGAGGAGGCCGCATGGGTCAATAGCCCAGCAACCATCTCGGCAACCTGTGCCTGTCCGGGAATTTGCAAGGTGGTGATCAGCACATGCGAATAGATGATCTCTGCGATGAGTTCCTTGACCAGACGAGCACCCGGTCCGCTGGAGGCTAGCAGGGCCTCTCGCAGTGATTCGGTAGGGACCGCATTCGGTGCGCTGTAGCGAAGCATCGCGGTGCCGATCAAAGCATCCCAGTAGGCCGCGAGTCGGGGGATGGAGGCAAGATCCGAAACAACTGTGCCGTCTTCGGGTTCCCAGGCATTGGTGCCTTGGGCGGCGGGTTCATCGACGGAGACCAAGAGTCCCAGCGCGCCGGCGGCTTCCTGGAGCGTCTGTCCGCTGATCATTCCGGAGGGGTCGCTTGGCTTGCCGTCTCCAACCCACTCGATCAGCTCACGTGCCGCGAAAACGAATGGCATCGCCTCCAGGACTGCGTTAGCTTCCTCGTCATCCATGAAGGGGGCCACGATCGGCGAATCACCGGCCATGCGGGAGAGGAATTCAAAGGTCTCCTTGAATTCCTCGACGCTACCGCCGAAGTTCGCAGTGGTGCCCAAGAAGGTCAGGTAATGCTTGAAGATCGCCGCGCTCGCTTCGGAGACCTCTTTGCCCAGTGAGGAAAGGTGGCCTAGTTGTTCACCGAGAACGGTGGGGTCCAGGGTGGTCACGTCGACTTTATTGCGCAACTGCGCGTGCGCGATCAGCAGGGTAGTCAAACCCTCCAGGCCGGCGCGAGTTTCGCTGGCCGGCTGGTCTTCTTCTTGGAAGTGGCGGAACAGCTGCGACTTGAAGGGCTGCAGAGCCTGGCGAACCTCGGATTCGAAGGGGGCACTGCTCCCTCCCGGACGTCGAGCTGGGTGACCTGTGGAGGCCTTCTTCTTGGCGGGCTTACGTGATGCCATGATCTACTGCTGTTCCTTCGCTATGCGGGAAAAGGTCGTTACTTCCAGTCTACGCAGGGCGCTCCGCCCGGCGAGGCCGGACGATCCTTGGGAGAACCAGCTCTGGGGGATACCGCAGGGATAGCCTAAAAGCTACGTATTTTATACGGGAAGAAGGTGGACTTGCCGCAGAAAATGCAGACCACTTAGTTGTGTGGTTGCGGTCACCGTTGAATCCTCAGTGCCCGTTGATTTTCCTTTCTGTTCGCGCGAGAGTGAAGGTATATGGCTCCGCATGCGGGCCTCAAAAGTCGTTCTAGGAGAGTAGCCCATGGCGGTAACACCAGCACCGGATCATGTTGTTATTGTTGGCGCCGGATTCGTTGGACTGTCGACGGCTTGGTACCTGCAAGAGGCAGGCGTCAAAGTAACCGTGGTTGATCGTGGCGGTGTAGCGTCCGGGTCTTCGTGGGGCAACGCTGGATGGCTGACCCCAGCACTGACCTTGCCGATCGCCGAACCGTCGATCTTCTCCAGTGGTCTGAAAATGATGTTCGACCCGGCTTCTCCGCTGTACATCCCGCTGAAGGCCGACGCAAAGCTCTTGCGCTTCCTGCTCGGTTTCACTTGGCATTCCACTCCCAAGAAGTGGGAGCAGTCCATGCGCGTCTTCTCCGAGATCGGCACCAACGGGCTGGACTCCTTTGACGAGATCGCAGAGGCCACCACGGCCGGAGCGGGCGTAGCCGAAAAGACCAAGCCCGCGGATCCATTCCTCGCCGGATTCACGTCCGCTAAAGACCGGGAAGGGTTGCTGCACGAATTTGAGATGATCCACAAGACCGGCGGCAAGGTCGAATTCGACCTGTTGAGCGGTGACGAACTGCGCACCATCGAACCGACACTGTCCAACAGCGTCGCGGCTGGTATTGCCATCAAGAACCAGCGTTATATTAACCCGCCTAAGTTCATGGATTCGCTGGCGGAATCCGTGATCGCCCGTGGTGGCGACATCATCGGTTCCTTCAACGTCACCGACGTGCGCGATAACGGTGCATCGGTCACCGTGGTTGGTTCGGAGGGGCGTGCGATCACCGCGGATCACGTAGTAATGGCCACTGGCGCGTGGATGACAGATCTGGCCAAGAAGTTTGGCGTCAACGTGGTGGTTCAGGCGGGACGCGGTTATTCCTTCACCGTAGAGCCTGAAGACATGCCAACTCACCCAATTTATTTCCCGGCCCAGCGCGTGGCCTGCACCCCCCTGGGAGATCGCTTCCGCATTGCCGGGACCATGGAATTCCGGGACGTGAACCACAAACTCGAGCCGAAGCGCATCGAGGCCATCGTCGCCGCTGCCGCACCGGTGTACCAGGGAATCAATTGGGAGAATCGCAAGGAAGAGTGGGTGGGCGGACGCCCATGCACCGCGGACGGGCTACCTCTGGTCGGCCAAACCGAATCTTCGCGTATCTCGGTCGGAGGCGGTCATGGCATGTGGGGCGTCGCCCTTGGCCCGTTGACCGGCAAAATTCTTGCCGCGCAGATTACCGGCCAGACGGTGCCTAGCTTGGCACGTCACTTCAACCCGTTGCGCAAGGGGTTCTAAACCAGGGCGCATAGGTGCAAAAGCACCGGCCCGGTAGTCAATTCATGTGAGCCCTGCAATTGAGAACGCATCGATGGCTGTGTAGCCTGTCCGGATCGATCCGGATCGGCAAACATATTTCTGCGCCGGCGCAATTCGCATGCTGGGTGCCGTGACTACTTGGCTCCGATGGGCAGCGCATGTCTGAATTGCGGACCTGCAGCTTCGAGCCGTATCAGTAGCAGCCGGTGCGTCGGCCGACACGGCCAAGGGCGTTGTGCCAGGCAGGCGGCAGTAAATGTGGGCATTGAGCTTGGGGTCGAGGCCTCCGGAGCTATATCGGATCCCCAGGGTGTATGGCACACCGTGCGCTGAGAGGGAACTATAACTCGGCTGGATGACCTGCAACGTGGCTCGGCTCTGGTGAGCTTGTCCGGCCGGCGTTTACGCGAGCTGAAAGTTTGTGGATCTCGCCGATTCGCAACCGAGCTGATTGACACGTTCGAAGTCTCGGCGATGCGTCCAGTGCTTGAGGCGGTGATCTGCCACTCGCTCGCAACTGAGCGGGTGCTGAATATTTTTGACGCTGGTAGTCGCACAGCATGGACATCGAAAGTGCTCAACTAACTGACTGCTGACTAGCTGGTGGCGGACAGCCGGTCGCGAAGCCAAGAAATGGCGGCATCGCCCTGGTCTTGTTGAAATGCGCGCAGGGTAGGAAGGCGTGCCGGCGCGGGGAGTCGCGCACTATCGATGAAATATGCGGCCATGCCAGCTAAAAATCCATCAACGCATTCGGGGGTCATGGTTGCGAATACCTGGTGGTTCTGGATTATCGTGTCCACGTCGAATTCGCTATTGTGCACGCGCGCATTGAGCAGCACTGATAAAGCGTCGAACCAAGGGGCGCCAAGACAAGCCCAAGGCCAATCCACGAGGATTGCGACGTGTTCGTCGGTTAGCAAGATATTGTCTGAACGAATATCCGAGTGAACCAACGTTTGCCCTTCGAGGTGCGTAAGCCCGATGCGAGCGAGATCCCGAAGTCGCTGAAGGTTTTCGCTGGCCCACGGATCCAAAGTGCGGGGTGGGTCATCATGAATCCGTTCCCAGCCGGAGAAATCAGATGCGAGCGAGATCCCGAAGTCGCTGAAGGTTTTCGCTGGCCCACGGATCCAAAGTGCGGGGTGGGTCATCATGAATCCGTTCCCAGCCGGAGAAATCAGATGCAAGCTCTGTGTGGAGTTTTGGTAGCTGAGACAAGGAGTCTGGAACTTCAAGGTCGCTGAGTTTCTGCAGCGAATTCAACACGACGGTGAGCTCGGTAGCAACCCATGGAGTTTGCGGATGGCTGCCAGCGATGTCTTCAAACACCAGCGCTACCCAGCTGTTGGCATCGTAGGAACCAATGAGCTTTGGCACCGGTAAGGTATCGGGCAACGATGCGGCGATCTTTGCCTCAGCCCGGTGGATGCGTGGAGATTCTTTATTCAGAGGCTCTCCGACTGCCTTGACGAATGCTCTGCGCCCGTTGGCGGTGAGTGTTCGATCAGCTGTTCCTGGGGAGAAGCCACCTTGTTGGCCGGTTGCTTCGACTACTGGGGAGTCGAGTATTTCGTTGACTGCGCCGCGTACATGACCAGGCAGCTGTTCCCAACCGATTCGAGTAGTCCATCTGGATGTCATTCCTTCATTCTTTCAGCCGAAATCCACAAAAGGATAGGTGGCTTGAGAATTAAACTTCTAGCGTTACCTACTCGTGGCGAGTGGAGTCGCCGGCAAGAATTGATTTGTAGCCTTCGCGGTAGCTAGGGAATCGGGGGATGAATCCAGAAGCGAGCAAACGGGCGTTGTTCAGCCTGCGGTCCGCGGCCCGACGAGAAGCGTGGCTTTCTGCTTCGATCTCGGGAGATTTTTCTTCGAGCTCTTCGGCGAGGAAGCGGTATACGTCAGCAAGCTGAGCCGGTTCGCTGTCGGTGGCTAAATAAAGGTCCTCGGCTCTATTTCCGAGTGCGGCGACATGGACGATCGCCGCGGCAAGATCATCGCGGTGGATTCTGTTGGTCCAATGAGAGGTTCGGGGAAGTCGTGCGGTCCCGTTGCGCACCAGGTCGATCAGTCGCGTGCGTCCCGGTCCATAGATTCCTGAAGCTCGGAGAATCGTTAGCGGCAGACCACTATCGGCCAGCAATAGCTCGGTTTCGGCCAGGATCTGCGATGTGGGGCGAGTCGGGGCTAGCGGTGATGATTCGTTGGCCCATTGGCCTTCCGTACCGCCGGTGACCGCGGAAGAAGAGACATAGATAAGTCGTTGCAGGCCGGGGCATGAGGTGACCAGTGTCTCGACGAGGCGACGCGCTACTTGCAGATAGCCCCGGTCGTATCCGTCGACATCTCGGGTGGCGGGAACCGGAGTCAAAAGTACGATGTCGGTTTCCGGATCTATCTTCGGCCAGGCTTCTGGTTCGAGAAGGTCTACGCTGTGTCCGGTGAAAGAGGGCGGAAGTTTGCCGCCGTTTCGGCGCCATGCGGTGACCTGGTGGCCCGCGGCCAGGAAGCGTAAGCCTGCTTCGGTGGCGACATCTCCGCAGCTGATCAACAGTATCTTCATTCGGCGCCTCTTCTGTTGGTCGGATGGCACCATTAGTGGAGCCCTGCTACTAACCCTAGGGCTTGCAAGGCGAGTTATGTGCTTGATGAAGAGGCGCGTGGTCCGCGGTTGCGGATAAATCGATAAAATAGACTGGTTGTGTGCCTTGGGTCGCGGTCTTGTTGACGGCGGAGTGCGGGTCGCAGGGGCATTCGCGTTGGATTGACCCATATTGATCACCATAGAAGGGTGCAAGAAGATTCGGTCTTCAATTTTTCGTAAGGTACATCCAGGCACTGCAATCCTTGAGATTCTGCTGGTCGCGGCTTTGATTAGTGTTCTCGTGGCTATCGAACCAACCGGTTGGGATCTGTCGGTGTATCGTGAAGGCGCACTGACGCTGTTGCGTGAGCCCGAAGCTCTCTACGGTCCATTCGTCGGTCCAGCGAATGCGCCGGGTTTGCCATTTACCTACCCCACATTTGCGGCTATTTTGTTTCTGCCCATGGCGTTTTTCCCTTACTGGGTTTCGGTCTCGCTCACCATGGCCGCCTCGATCATTCTGACCTACCTTGTCGCAAAAGATCTCTCTGCCCGGGTTGTGCAGAAATGGCCGACCTTGGCTCCTGTTATCACGCCATTAACATTGACGTGCCTGATGCTGATGTCCGCTCCCTTCCGGGACACGGTGTGGTTTGGCCAGATCAACATCTTGATACTTGGCGCCTGTTATCTGACCTTCGTGCGCTACAAGTCATTGATGCCGTTCGTGATTGCGGTGGGTATCTGCGCCGGCATTAAGCTCACCCCTATTGCACTACTGATTCTGCCTTTCGCAATGCGCAAGTGGCGTGCGGTGCTGGTCGGGGTAGCAACATTTATTGGTACCCAGGTTGTTGGCTTGCTTTTTCAAACGCAGAACACCTTGGACTACTGGCTAGACGTGGTGCAGGATCCATCGCGTGTGGGCAATGTGGGCTACATCGACAATGTCTCGCTTCAGGGAATGCTTGAGCGACTCAATGCTCCGTCCTTGGTATGGCTCGTGCTGGCCCTGGGTGTGGGCCTTTCCTTCGTCATTTTGCTCTGGAAGTTGCATGAGAAGGTGGACCGGGTGGTCCTGCTCGGTGTTGCGTCGGCTTGTCCGTTGCTCGTCTCTCCGGTGAGCTGGTCCCACCACTGGGTGTGGTTGCCGGTGACGACGTTCGCCTGGACCGTCTTGGCCCTGCGTTTAGCCCCGGTGCTGCGCCGCACGATGCTGGTTTCCTTGGCGCTGTGCTACGTAGTGTTGTCGTTTGGGGCCAAAAAGATCGTGGCGTTCGCTGGATATTTCCCGGATGGGGAATTACCAGTTTGGTGCTACGTGCTTCCCGCGGTGCCCGTGCTGGTGCAACTCTTGTGTCTAGCTATTTCCTTGGCAAGCACGCGGCAAGCAAGCAAAGCGGAACCCGCCAGTCAGTTTTCCTGAGCCGGGTAACTAGGGGCAGGCAAGCGCTGTACAATTCTTAGTATTCGAAAGTTTGTTCTAGCTAAGTGTGGTGTCTAGGTGAGTGACGCTGACTCGGTGATGCCCCCGGGGGCAACCCAAGGTCCGGTGCAGGCGGTCTCCGCCATGGGCTTCCCCTCGCCCGCGCGAGATTATTTTGACGGTGGGCTCGACCTGAACCGGTTGCTCGTCCATGACCGGGTCGCCACCTTCATCATGCGGGTAACTGGCCACGCGATGCATTCGGCCGGAATCTACGACGGCGACGAAATTATCGTGGACCGCTCGCTGAGTGTGAAACACGGATCGGTGGTTGTGGTGAGCCTGAATGGGCAGATGCTGGTGCGTCGCTGGCAAGTTGATGGAGCGCATGTCAGTTTGCTCAGCGACGAGTCGCCGCTGCCGGTGGTGCTCACCGAGGGCGATGAAGTTGAAGTCTTTGGCGTGATCACCAGGTGCCTGCACCATGTCCGCTGAGCCAGGCGCTTCCGCGCAGAGCGATCACGTGGCGCTGGTGGACGTGAACAACTTCTATGTCTCGTGCGAGCGCGCCTTCGACCACTCGCTGCGGAACCGACCAGTGGTTGTCCTATCAAACAATGACGGGTGCGTGGTGGCCCGGTCGCAGGAAGCCAAAGAGCTGGGGATAACCACCGGTGAACCGTTCTTCAAAGTGCGCCGCTATATGCAAAGCCATAACCTCGCGGTTCGCTCGAGCAACTATGAACTTTACGGCGATATGTCTGCTCGCGTCATGGAACTGCTTGGCCGTTTCGGCACCTGGCATGAGGTGTATTCCATCGACGAGTCATTTGTCGGGTTGAACGGAACCCTCGAACAGGTTCGGAGCACCGCCGCGCAGATCCGTGCGTCAATCGACCAATCGATCGGTGTGCCGGTGTGCGTCGGCGTCGCTGCAACGAAGACACTCGCTAAATTCGCAAACCATATTGCCAAGCACAATCCGCATATGCGCGGGCTGTGCATCGAAGGGCTGATGGAACCGGACCAAGTGGACAAGATCATGGCGCAGGTTCCCGCAACGGATGTCTGGGGTGTGGGGAAGAAATCCGGCGAGAAGCTGACCGGCATGGGAATCCAAAGCATCGCCCAGCTGCGCGCCGCTGATCCGCAAGTGATTCGCAAGAAGTTTTCGGTGGTGCTCCAACGCACCGTGCTGGAACTGAACGGCCAGCGCTGCATCGGGCCGATCGAAGAGCGTTCGGATAAGGGACAGGTGATGTTCACTCGTTCCTTCTCCACACCGGTCCGCACGCGGGAAGCGATGGCGGATGTCATGTCGATCTACGCGCAGAAGGCGGCAAGCCGCTTGGCACGCGAAGGACGCTATGCCAGCCTACTGACGGTCACCGCCGGAACCAGTAGATTTGCGAACTCGGCCGCCTCGTTTCCCACCGCTCAGGTACGGCTGGCCCGGCCCACCAGAGACCCGATTACTTTGACGCGAATCGCGGTCGGTGCGATGAGTGAGCTGATGGCACCCGGGATCGACTATGTGCGTGGGGGAGTCATCCTCTCGGGGCTCAGCGATCAGCCCGGGGCGGAAGAACTCGATTTAGGGCTGCTCGATTCGCACAGTGTGCAGGAGACCGAGAAAATCAACGTGAGCGACGTGGTGCAACAGGTGTCCCAGCGCTTCGGGGCCAAGGCCATCGGTTTAGGACGGGCCGGTATTGCCAAGGATCCCGAATGGTCGATGAAGCGCGAACATATGTCACAGCGCTACACCACCGACTGGGACGAGCTGCTCATCGTGCAAGCGTGAAGTCTTCGGTGGCAGAATGTCGAATATGAATACTGCGCTTCGTCGAACTTTGGGACTGGGCCTGCTCGGCACCCTGCTGCTCAGCGGGTGCACGGCCCCCACTGGCACCGCCGACCGGCCCGAGCCCGGCAAATCAAGCAATCCGAATACCCAAACGCCGGGCTCTGCAGCACCCACGCCGAGTCCGACAGCAGCAGATCCACAGGAAGAACTGCGCGAGAAGGCCGAAGCGCTCGCCGACGAGATGAGCCTTGCCGAGCAAGCCGGCAGCCTGGTGATGGCCGGCGTATCGGCCGACGGTGCTTCCGCCGCGCAGATCGAGGCGCTCAAGCAGCAAGGGGTCTCCAATGTGTTCCTGCGTGGCCGTTCGCAGCTTTCGCATGCGCAGATTTCCAGCCACGTCGCGGAACTGCATGACTCATTGGCCGAAAATGTTCCAGAAGACCTGCCCGTCTGGGTAGCCACCGACCAGGAAGGCGGGTTCGTCCGGGTCCTTCAGGGGCAGGGCTTCTCCGAGCTGCCCACCGCATTAGAACAGGGTGCGTGGGATGAGAAGAAGCTTGGTGCGGAAATCTCCGAGCTGGGCGGAGAGCTAGCCGACGCCGGAATCAACGTAAACCTCGCACCGGTTGCAGATGTGGTACCGGCAAGCCTGGGTACGGGCAACGCACCCATTGGCAAGTTCGGGCGGCAATATGCCAGCAATGAGGAGGATGTCGCGGCCTCCATCCTGATTGTCAATGAGGAGCTGGCCGAGGCCGGAGTGCAACCGGTCGTCAAGCACTTCCCGGGGCTGGGCAGAGTTTCCTTGAATACAGACACCCATGCGCAGGTGGCCGACACCAAGGTCGGTGACGACAGCACCGACCTTGAACCTTTTGCGGCGGCGATAGACCAGGACTTGGCTTGGGTGATGATCTCCAACGCCAGATACACCCAACTCGACAAGGATAACGACGCGCCATTCTCGAAGAAGATCGTCACCGGCCTGCTGCGTGAGGACTTGGGCTACGAGCGGCTCGTCATTTCCGACGACCTCTGCGACGCCAAACAGGTTTCCGCGGTTCCGGTGGGGCAGCGTGCGGTGAAATTTGTTCGGGCCGGTGGCACCATGCCACTGTGCGTGGATGAAAGCAAGGCGCTGACCATGGCTGAAACGCTGGCCACGCAGGCCCGCGAAGACGAAGAGCTGGCGGGGCAGGTACGCGAGGCGGCAATCTTGATTCTTGCCGAAAAGCTTCGCCTGCAGAGGTAATGCTCGGCCCATTTTCCGAGCCACCAAGCCTTTTGAGGCAAGGGAAGACCCGGGCGAAACCCTACTCGCTAGGGAACGCCCGGGTCTAGATTGAAGGTCTGCGCGATCAAGCTCAGACGCTTAGCTCAGATGAGGTTTAGCCCTTGCCGTTTCCTTTCTTGCCGCCCTTGGTGATTTCCAGGACCTGTGCACGGTCTCCGGTCTGGTTCTTCTTCTCGCCGAGCGTGCCGGTGCTGTTGTGCAGGTGCAGCAACAACGCCTTGGAAGCAACGGAAGGATCTGCCACGGTGACCGGCATCTTGGTGCCGTTCAGATCGGTGAATACCGAACCCTGAGCCCCGAAATCAACCTGAGGTTCGGCAATATCGAACGTGACCCAGTCGGTCTGATCCACCGGGATCATCGCGCCCTGGTCATTGGTGTGGTACCAGGAGAAACTGGAGACGCTGTAGGAGATTTCGGTGGAATCCTCATCCAGGCCGAGCGCCGCAAGCGATACCGGCAAGATTGCCACATTGGTGTCGAAGCTGTTGGTATCGACGTCTCCGAGCACCCCGTTGACCGGTTGCAGATCCACCTGTTCGCCGGTTTTCAGATTGAAGGTGGCAGCGAGGTCAAGGTCGATTCCGTCGAGCGCGGTCGTGAAGGTCACGAAGTCGGCTTCGCCGTCGCCATTGGTGTCGATGTTGACATCCAATTCGGTGCCGCCGGCTAGATGCGCCCAATTCCCCCAGGTCGAGATGCCCACGTTGAGCAGGCCATCGGCCACGCCGGTTCCCGGTGCGGTGCTCGAAGCGCCAACGTGCTGCAGGTCCATCGAGCGGGCCCCTGGAACACTGTCCATGGTCTTCGGCCCGCGTTCGCTGGAAGTGCCCAGTTCAAATGCGCCGAGCAGCGAGACTACCTCGGTGGCGTCTTCGCCCGCGCGGACATCCTTGCCCTTGAGCTTCAGCTCGGTGGTGTTCTCACCCTTCTTCAACTTCTTGACCGAAGCGGACATATCGGCAGAGAGCTTTGGAGCTGCCTGAACCGGGACGCGCAAGGTCGGAGCCTCCGAGCTGGTGAGCTCGACGCGACCGCTGGCATCGGAAACCCATGCGCGGGCCAGACCCGACTGGGCGCTGTCCATGGTCGGATCCAGGGTCTTGGTCCATGTCGCCGGATCCACGCTCAGGGTAACCTCGACGTTCTGCGAGGTTCCCGGAGCCAAGGTGAGACTCTGGCGGTCCAGCGTGAAGCTGGTGCCCGGGATCTCGGTAGCCGGCACGTAGTCGACCTGGTAGGTCTGCGTCGTGTCGCTGGTGTTCTCCACGGTGATTGAACGTGAATCGGTAAACGTTTTCTTACCGTCGATTTCAAGCACTCCGAAGACGACGCTTGTCAGATCCGCGGCCTCGGAATCGTAGGCGATGGCCGGGGTGGACAGGGCAGCTTCGGCCATGACGCGGCCCGAGCCTACACGGTTTGGACCATAGGCCTTGCCATTTGCCGCGAGGACATCGGCTGCCGCGGTGTTCATGATGGTGCTCTTGGCCTGCGCGGCGGTGAGCTCCTTATCCTGCATCACCAGGGCCGCCACACCGGCAACCATCGGGGTTGCCATGGAGGTGCCGGACATGACGGCCGGTCCGTTGCCGGTACCAACGCCTACCGAACCGATCTGCGTGCCGGGAGCCGCAACATCGGGCTTCACCACGCCGTTCGAGCCGTGTACGCCACGCGACGAGGAGGAGTTCAGGGTGTCCTTGACTCCGGAGTCACCCGAAGCGGCACCCACAAACGAAGCATCCAAGGTGACCTGCAGCTCGCCAGCGTCGGCCGCTGGACGCAGCTTATTGGAGTAGTCCAGGGTGAACTGGGCGCCGGGGATGGTGGCGTTGCCGGCGATTCCGGCATCGAAGAGGTTGGTTTCAGCATCCAACAGGACGCCGGTGGCACCGGCGGCTTCGGCATTGTCGAAGCGAGCGCCGGATCCACAAGGGAACGCGCCGTTCTCGCTCCACTGCAGCCAAACCCACTTGCCTTCCAGCGATCCTGGTTCAAAGGCCGAGCAGCCGAAAGCGTTATCGGCCGGAGCCATGGCCACTTCGCCGCTCAAGTCGGCCGGATCGGCCGCGGTGTAATTAAAGTTTGCCGAGTACTGGCCGGCGGCGGTTCCGGCAACGCCCTCGGGCGCATCGATCTGGATCTTATCCAAGGTGACCTGCGAGCCAACGGAGTTGGCGACGGTCAACGAGGAACGCGAGTTGCCCGGCGAGCCGCCGACATCGGTGACGTCCCCGGCATTGCCCGAGGCGATGACGGAGAGAATTCCAGCCTCGGAGAGCGCATCGACGATGTCATTTTCCGGATCCTGGACGGGGGAGTGATCCGAGCCGAGAGACATGTTGACCACGTCGGCGCGGTCTGCGAAGTCGCCGTCGCCGTTTGGATCAAGCACGTAGTCAAGAGCCTGGCCGACTACGGCGGAGGAACCGCCGCAACCGAAGACGCGAATGCCGATCAGTTGCGCCTCCGGGGCGGTGCCCGGGCCGACGTTCATCGTGGCTACCTCATCGGCGGTCAGCGAAGCGTAATCGCCGGTGAAGGTGGAACCTTCCGCGTTAACGCCGTAGCCGGCCGCCGAACCGGCCACGTGGGATCCGTGTCCTGCGGCTTCGCAGTCCAGCGGGTTAGGGTCGGGATTTGGAATCGGCTGGTAGTCCGGGGCGTCCGGGTTGGCGTTGTAGTCATCGCCGACCAGGTCCCAACCGCCAATGAACTTCTTCGAATCGATGAGGCCGGAATCCGCCGTCGGGAGTTCATCTGAAGCCTGTGCCTGCTTATAAGCCTCGATAGTTCCGGGGCCGCCAAATCCGGCGTGCGTGTAATCCACGCCGGTATCCAGCACGGCGATTTTCACGCCGTCGCCGGTGGTGTCCAACGCGGTCCACGCGTCGATGGCCTCGGTATCGATGACCGCGCCGCGGTTAGATGGAGATTTTGGCACGATGGCGCTGATTTTTGCGACATCGCCGCGTTCGGCCAGCGCACGTAGCTCTTTGGCGTCACCGGTTAGCGCGACACCCCGCAATGCGTTGGACGTTGTGTAGATGACCTCGGACTTGGCTTCCTTGGCTAGCTCCTTGCCCTTGGCTTTAACCTGGGATCGGACGGATTTAACCTTTGCCTTGTCTTTTTTCTTTCCGGACTTTTTGACCTCCTGGTAAGCGCCGTCTCCTTCGAGCTGGACGAATACCGACACCTCGCCGGAGGCCTTCGCCAGCTGGCCGCTGACCTTCAGGTCTGCAAGAGTTTGGCTTTTAACGATTGGCAGGGAAGCTGCGTTCTCTCCGTCAGATGGTTGCGGGATGTTGGCAGCTGATGCCGGACCTGTCATCGTGACAGCCAATGCTAAAGCGGTGGCTGATCCCAGGATGAGGCGCGGCAATCGTGGATTGCGCCGAGTGACCATGATTCTCCTAGCTGAACAGGAAGCGGGATGCTTCCGTGTGAAGATGCGACGGTTTCACTCGCGGCAGGTCGGTGCGCGTTGAGTGATGACCGGGGCCGACGTCCGCTGAAACGTCGAGTCTCCTACTGAGGAATCCTAAGTGACCCACGTCATATATCAAGGGGTTATTGAATAGTGATATTTTTCAGCTAAAAACATTTTGCATATGCTTCACACCCAAAACCCCGGATCACCAACCGAAACTCGACGTACTAAGCGCCTAGTGGTTCTCTATTTTTTAGAAATTATTAACCAAGTGTTACTCCCGGGTAGGGGATTTCATCACCCGGGTGAGATTAGTAGCCGTCGGAGTCTTTGGTGGAGCCTCAGCCCAAAACGAGCGGACGCAATGTGCTCATGCAGAGCCCGTTGCATCCGCCCGCGAAGCTGCGAAAGCAGTTATGGGAATAGACCTTAAACGCGGTCGATGAAGCTGTTGACCCGTTCCTCGAGCAACTTGATCCGTTCGGCCACGACCACCATCGGGTCCGGATAAATCGGGTTCTTTGGCGGGGGAATCCGCACGTTAGTCGAGCATTCGAAGTTTGCGCAGATCATGGTGCCCAAGGTATCGCCGTCGCGGCCTGGTTGCCCTGCCCGGCGGGTACTGAACATACTCACGTAGCAAGGGATATTTACGTCCCGGCAGATATCGCACATGGCGACGCTGCTGCGTTTTCGCAGTCCATCGGCCGAGCGAAGTAACAGCGCCCGAATCTGGCCGGCTGGATTGCTGTGGATGAGATAACCGCGCTGTGGCATCTTGGGATCGCGCCACCCAAGGTACTCGAGATTTTCCCAGTCCAGCGCCGAGTAGTTTTCCGGCAAGGTCAGTTTCTTCGTCTCGCTGCGACTGGCGTTGAGGAAGGAGGAGCGAATGGTTTTTTCTGTCAATGGCTGCATTGCAGGTCCTTAAAGAGATCTGCGGGCGCACGGCGCGCGCAGAGGGTTGCAAGGAAAGGGCATGTCCCATCAGCAACGGAAAACAGGCAGAGCAGCACAATTAAACGCCTCCAACGCCTATGGCGTTGGAGCGGTGTTTGGAAGCTACCCGTCCGTCGAGGGGACGAACGGGGAAGGCGTCAAAGTGGCTTGCATAGCCGACCTCCCTACCGCGTGCCCTGAGCACGCAACGACTTGACAGTATGGTCTCCAGACTCAAGCTGGAGCCGCGATTTTCCAATCATAGCAAAGGCCACACCCGCAGATGTGGCCTTTGCCGGCTACGACGCAAGTGCTGTTAGCGTCGGCCGCCCTGCCAGAGCGCATCGAAGGGGGTGTTTCCGGCGACGCGGTTGCGGATGCCTTCGGTAACAAAAGCCTTGGCGGTGCGCGCCGCTTCCAGCGGTGTCGCACCCTTGGCCAGCTCGGCGGTCACCGCTGCAGCGAGCGAGCATCCTGCGCCGGAGACGGCAACCTCGCCGATCTTCTTTTCGCGCAGCACTTCGAGGGTGGTTCCGTCGTAGAAGACGTCGATTGCGTCTTCGCCGGCAATGCGCACTCCGCCCTTGGCCAGGACTGCGGCACCGGAAATGGCATGGATCTGTTTGGCGGCCGCAACAAGGTCATCCTCGCTGTTGATGCTCAGTCCGGAGAGCTGTTCGGCTTCGAAGTGATTTGGGGTGACAAAGCTTGCCAGCGGAAGCAGGTTCGATTTCAGTGCTTCGTCGGTGTCCAGCGCGTGCCCTGGCTCCTGGCCTTTGCAGATCAGCACCGGATCCAGCAGCACGTTGTTCCACTGCTGGGATTTCAGCGCGGTGGCAACGGTGTTGATCGTCGCTGGTGATCCCATCATGCCAAGCTTGACGGTGCCTAGCTGGCCCGCGTAGCAGGTCTGGATGGCTTCGAGCTGGTCGGCGATGACCTGCTGCTCTACCGGCACGAAACGGTGATTCCAAGAAGCCTTCGGGTCGAAGGACACAATACAGGTCAGGGCGACAATTCCGTAGGTGCCCAGCTCTTGGAAGGTCTTCAAATCTGCCTGCGCTCCGGCGCCTCCGGTGGCTTCCGAACCGGCAATGGTCAAGGTCAGGGCTGGGCCTGGGGTGTTGATTGTAGTAGTCATAGTCCCAATTGAAGGTAGTGCGGATTGAATAGGTGTTTAGCTTTGCTGCCAAATGCTGATTTTAGTGGCTTTGGACCAACCTTCTGTCATCGCTTCGGAATGTTCCGCGGCGGCAACAAGAAGAATCCATGGCAAATCATGGCTGTAAGCGGCTCCGGCAAAATTTGCCAGTACTGCCCGCCGCGCCAAATCCGGGTTGGTTGGTGCGTACAGATCCGGGTCGGACAAGAGCCCAAAGGTTGAACCATAATGCATTCGTCCGCGCGCTACCGGGCGATCGAATTCGGCCACCTCAACCACGTCGTAGTTGTCCATGGGAGCTTCGAAGACGGTCGACGTCTCGGCCAGCTTGACGACCTGCTCTACGTCCTCCGGTTTGGCTGCCAGGAGGTTCAGTGTTGCGGTTTCATGCCAACCGGCCGAACTTAGCGAGGAGGCAACTGCCGGATTTGGCGCCCCGAGCAGTATGACGCGGCGATATTCGGTGGCTGGAACCCAGTCGTTTCTGGGCCAATAACGCAACAGTTCAGGATCGTCGCCGTTCAGATCGACCGAGCGTAACTGATCTGGGCCGGGGAATGAGGCGATGCGATCGCGTAGGAGTGCGTAGCCTTCAGTCCACTCCGGCAGGGGAGTCACAGTTCCGCTCATCGTGAGATTTGCTCCTAAGCATCTCGGAAGTAATTAAGTCGGTAAATTCGACTTTACGCCTTAAAGGCGGCGAGCACGGAACCATGAAGCGGAACCTGCGCCCCGCGATGCCACGGACCCATCGGGTCTAGCTTTTCCACAGAGGAGGGGACTGCAATCCTCCAACTTGCACCAAGATCAGCTGCTACGAGGCCTTTGCCTTGGTGATGTTCGCTTGGCGGCTTGTTCCGGTGGCGGTACTGCCGCGTTCCGCGTCTTGGTCTCCGCTGGAATCCATCAGGGCGAGTACATCTTCGAAAAGGGAGCGCACCACCGGCAGGCGACAGAGGATTGCAAATTTGCCGACGACGGGAGCGACGCTACGCATCAGCGCTCGCGAACGTCGCTGATTGGGCGAACTGTCGTAGGCCCAAGCGGAGAATACCTGCCTGGATAGCAGCCAGAGGAACCTTGGCAGCTCACGCCGAATACCTAGCGGAGGAAGCGGCCTCGCGCCAGCGACCGCGCGTTCCCAAAGCGACATCTCGAGCTGAGCCAGTTCGCTGTTTTCGGGATCGCGCGAGAGCAAGACTTTCAAGAATGCCGGCCCGAAATCGTGGTACTTCTCCATCACCTGCAGATTTGCGTTGAAGACCGTATGGATATTCGCTTCCAAGGTGTTGCCGTCGTCGAGTTGGCCATTGCATAGTGCAAATTGCTCCGCCCGCAAGGACAGGAGCAATTCGAGGACGATGTCTTCTTTGGAATTGAAGTAATAGTAGGCGTGCGACAGGGAAACTCCGGTCCGGGCAGCAATGGCGCGCATGCTTGACGCCTGGTAGCCGTCTTCGGCGAAAGCAGCCAGAGCGGTGCGAAGCAGTTTGGCCTTGGTCTGCTGTCCCTTGCCGGTACGCGGTTCTTTGAGCTGCGTCGGCTCGCGAGTAATTTCCATACGGGTCAAGTGTATCCAAGTATTGAACGCGTTCAAAAATCAAGTCTGATTACGCCGAAGCGTGCGGACCGAGTCACTGCCATTTTTGGTTCCTCAAATTCATATTTTGAAGAACACAAGGTGAGATAGCTGATTGAAAATTTCAGGGATATCAAACTCCGGTTGCCGTGAAGCAGGTCACGGTGAGTTTGCGATGGCTCCGTGGGATACTGGCAAGGCAAGTGCTAATACAGCGGGACAGCGCTCCGGCACATAACCACAGATCAGCGAAGAGTTGCTGGTACCTGGGTGTCGGTCCACGCGGAGTCTTGGCGAACCACTTTTAACGAGGAACATTTTCATGGGCGAAACGAACGCCAAATCAGTAGCCGCGCGGCCTTCAAAAGCAATTTTTGCCGCCGCCGGATCACCATACTTCTCCGCAGTGCTCGCGCTGATGGGAGCGGTCGTCATACTCTCCAATATTGGAGCGTCAAAGGGCGTGGCCATCGGCCCATTCATCACCGATGGCGGGTTCTTCCTTTTCCCATTGGCCTACATCATGGGCGATGTGATTTCAGAGGTCTATGGCCTGAAGGCCGCTCGCCGATCGATTCTCATCACCTTCGCCCTGGCCTTCTTCGCGGTGCTCGCCTTCTGGATTATGATCCAGCTGCCGTCGGCAGAATTCTACGACGGCCAAGAAGCCCTCGAACGCACCTTGGGGCCGATCTGGCAGATCGTGGTTGCCTCGGGCTTGGGGTTTCTGGTGGGGCAACTGGCCAACTCGTGGGTGCTGGTGCGGATGAAGCAACGATTCGGGGAACGCGGGCTCGTCGGACGGCTGATCGGCTCCAGCGGTGTCGGCGAATTCCTGGACACGCTGATCTTCTGCGCCATTGCGGCTCCGGTTATCGGAATCACCGATATGCCGAATTTCATCAACTATGTCGTGGTCGGGTTCGTTTACAAGACGGCGGTGGAGATCCTCTTCGTGCCAATCACCTCGCTGGTGATCCGCTGGTTCAAGAAGCGCGAACCTAGCTATGCGGCGCTGCTTGCCGCACGGTAGAAAACGAACTCCATCAGCAGTTTGGACGATGCCCCGCCGGCAGGCCACTAGATACTGTTGAGAGATGAGCATAGGGAACGTGCAGCTGGCAGTCGAGCACTTGGAAATCGGCTACGCCGGTCAGGCCCTTTGCGAACCGATCAATCTGTCTTTGACGCCCGGTGCCGGTCTGGGAATCATTGGGGCCAACGGCAGCGGGAAATCCAGCTTGATCCGCACGGTGCTGGGCTTGCAGCCGGCGATCTCCGGTGCGGTCAGCTTTCATGGTGCAGCCCTCGACGAAGGCTCGGCACGCTTCCGCAAGGACGTCGCGGTCCAGGTGAGCGACGGCGTATTCTTTGAAGAACTCACGGTGGCAGAACACCTTGAAATGGTGGCGCGAGGCCATGGGTTGCAAGACTGGAATGGCGCGGTCACCCGAGAACTCGAGTTTTTCGAGCTGCAACAGGTTGCCAAGCAGCAGCCCCGGCAGTTATCGTCCGGGCAGCGGCGCAAATTGCTCCTAGCCGCGGCGCTGGTCCGCCCGGCAAAACTGTTGATCCTCGACGAACCTGAACAACGCCTCGACCAGCGGATCAGGGTCCGGCTGTACCGCAGGCTGGCCCAGCTGCGGGAGGATTACGTGAGCATCCTTGCGGTCACCCACGATCCACTGATGATCCGCGACTGCCTCGAAAGTGCGCTGATGCTGCACGGCGGCCAGGTGCGCACGGTGGACGCGCAGTCCGGGGCGCTGTGGCTTGAGCGCTAGCAAACAAGCCGACGAACTGGGCGGCTACGACCCACGGGAAATGATCACCCGAATGCGGAAGCGGCGGGATCGTTCCGCGCGATTCGACGCATTCTCCGATGCTTATATCTGGGTGCTGTTGGCGGTCATTGCCCTCGCCTATCTCTTCAGCGTGCTCTCCGGGGTGATCTTTGCCCTGCAGGGCGGTGGCATAGCGGCGCTGGATCTGCCAAGCGCGGTCTGGAACCTGCAGGATCTGGCGATCGTACTGATTCCGGCACTATTGCTCTGTGTATTTCGTGGGCTGCTCTACCTCGGCCCATGCGGGCTTTCTCCGGACAAGGCCAGCTGGTGGCTGCCGCTGCCCATCAAGCTCAGCGCCATCAGGCAGCGTGCTCTCGGCAGCGCCATCGCGCTTGGTGCACTGGCGAATATCTTCGTCGGAGTCCTGTGGTTTGTGTGCCTCTTTGCGCTGTCCGGAGGATTCACCGCAGAAGTGCTGCTGCTGGGAATTGTTGCCGCCGCAGCATCCGGGGCGCTCCTGGGTGCCTTGGCCGCGCTCGCGCAAATCGGTGCCCGGCAAAGAGCCGCGCTCCGGGTGTGCCGGACGCTCTGGCCACTGCTCTTGCTGGGCCTGAGCATTTCCTGGAGCCTGCTGCTGTTCGGGAACCGCTGGCTTCAGGGAGCCTACCGGCGGCTCGGAGAGCTGGTCTTTGAACCTAGCCTCTGGGCCGCTGCCTGCTCCGGGTTGCTGGTGCTCGCAGCGGCCGCCACATGGTTGGCGTTCAGCTGGATCGAGCGCTTGGACGCGAATTCCATGCGGCAGGCCGGGCGGGTACAGAACCAACTGGTCGGATCGATGATCCAGATGGACCTGGGAGGAGTCCTGCCGGTGCCGAATGCGGCGGGCAACGCACGGACTTGGTTGGCCCACGGTTCGCTGCATAGGGTGCCGGTGGTGCTTCAGATCTTGGTGCTGCGCTACCTGCGCGGCCGGTATTGGAACGGACCGCTGAGTCTGGTGCTCACGGCCCTGGCCCTGACGCTGGGAGTCCGCGGCATCGCCAACCCGCTGGCGCTGACCGGATTCCTGGTGCTTGCACTATGCCTGCTGACGGAGAACCTCTCCCAAATGAACCGGCCACTGGCCAGCCAACCGGGTCTAGCCCAGCTGCTGGGGTTGCCGCGGAGCCGGCTGGTACGCCCCGCCCTGGGGTTCGCCTTGGGTTTGGCGCTCGGTGGGTTGCTCATCTGTTCGGCGTTGCCGGCCGCGCTGGGAATGATCCCGAGTGCGAATCTTTGGCCCTGGTGCGCCGGGCTGTTGGTGGCTGCCTGTGGCATCACGGCAGCGATGTGGGGCCGGGCCACGCGCGGGGAACGCGACTGGGAATCCTTGATCCTCGGATCAACCAACGAACTGAACACCGGTGCGTTGGCGTTCAAGGAGTTTGGGCATTTCCTGCAGGCGCTGGCCTCGGGGCTGCCGATATTCTTCTTGCTTCTGCTGCCGGGGTCGCCGGTGCCGTGGGGAGTGTGGGTGCTGAGCGCGCTCTGCGCCTACCCCGGCTATCTCGCCCTGCGCCGCGCCGGCGAGCAGCAACCCGCAAGGATCAGTTAGCCGCCGAGGCAGAGCGATGGCGGGCTACCTGTGCTCGGCCTGAACCGCAGGCAACCCGCCGCCGTTCTTGGTGCTCCGCGCCGCTAGGCGCGCAGACCCTGCGGGTCGGGTTCGCCGTTGTAGTACTCGCCCAAGACCTTCTCCTTCAGCTCAAAGAAGCTGCCGTCTTCGATGGCTTCACGGACCGAGTCCACCAAGGAAACGGTGAAGTGCTCGTTGTGGATCGAAATGAGCGTGTGGCTGAGCAGCTCCTTCGACTTGTGCAGGTGGTGGATGTAGGCACGGGTGAAGTTCTGGCAGGTATAGCACGAGCAGCCATCGACCAGCGGGGTGAAATCGCGTTTGTAGCGGGCCCCCGAGAGATTGAAGCGTCCGTGCGGGGTGTAGAACGCGGAATTGCGTGCCACCCGGGTGGGGGAGACGCAGTCGAAGGTATCGGCGCCGTTCTCGATGGCGGTGAAGATATCGTCCGGCTCGGAAATCCCCAGCAGGTGCCGTGGCTTGTTTTCGGGCAGTTCCTCGGAGCACCAGCCGACGATGGTGCCAAGGTTCTCTTTTTCCAAGGCGCCGCCGATGCCGAAACCGTCAAAGGCCATCGCGCCAAGATCCTGGCAGGCCTTGCGCCGAAGGTCTTCATACTGGGCGCCCTGAATGACGCCGAACAAGGCCTGGTAATCCTTGCCCGCACGTGAATCGGTCAGTGCGAAGTGCTCGGCGATGCAGCGCTGGGCCCACAAGCGGGTGCGTTCCAAGGACTCAACCTGGTACCCGCGGGAATTCTGCAAGGTGGTCAGCTCGTCGAAGGCGAACATGATGTCTGCACCGATCTGGTGCTGTACATTCATCGAAATTTCCGGCGAGAAGCGGTGCTTGCTGCCATCGAGATAGGATTTGAACCAGACCCCGTCGTCGTCGACATTGGCCAGGCGTTCCTTGCCCGGGGCTACCGCGTCGTCCGGACCCGACTGATCCACCGACTTCATGTCGATGACCTTCTTGAAGCCCGAGCCGAGGCTCATGACCTGGAAGCCACCGGAGTCGGTGAAGGTTGGGCCTTCCCAGCTCATGAACTTGCCCAGGCCGCCAGCCTCATCGAGGATGTCGGCGCCTGGCTGCAGGTAGAGGTGGTAGGCGTTGGCTAGCACCGCTTGGGCGCCAAGCTCCGCTACCTGAACCGGGGTGAGTGCCTTGACGGTGGCTTTGGTGCCCACCGCGATGAAGGCAGGAGTTTTGATTTGCCCGTGCGGGGTATTGATGACGCCGGTGCGGCCCAACATTGGCGAGCCTTCGGGGGAGGTGAGGCGCGTGCCTACCTCGAAGCCGAATTCGGCTTGGCGGGAATGCGGGTTGCTGGGGTTAAAGTTCTTCTCGGACACGTACCAAGTGTGCCGTATGTGTAGCCGGGTGAGGAAAACGACAACCCAAAAGTGAGCCAAAACCTAGCGGTCGACTTGGTTAAAGGCGAATAATGCAAGTAACTGCACTGTGGCGAATGCGACGAAAGGATCCAGTGAATCTCCAAAATCTTAAGGAGTCCGCGCGTTCCTTGATAACCCTCGGACCTGCTCGAAAAGACCACTGGATCGGACTACGTACTGCCGTTGGCGTATTCGCGCCGCTGATCTTCTTGCTCCTGATCGACCGGTTGGACCTGATGGTGTTCGTGGTCTTCGGCGCCTTTACCGGCGTCTACGGGCGCGTGGATGGCTACTGGAACCGCTTGCGCATGCAGACTCGCTCCGGGCTGTTGTTCTTCGTGGTGATCGGGTTGGCGCTGTTGGCTTCGACCTTCTGGATCGACCATGGCAATCCGGAACTCAAGGCCTGGCAGGTGGTGGGGGCGACAACCCTTGTCGCCGGAGTCTGCTCGGTAGTCACCGGGTTCTTGCGGTTGCGTCCGGGTGGTTCGCTGTTCCACATCTTCGCCTTCGCGGCGATTGCCTCGATCGCCAAGCCTGCGCCCTTTGGCGAAGCAATGTTCGCCGCCGCGGCGACGATCCTGCTGGCGCTGTTCATCGGGGCCAGCGGCGCCCTCGGCCAGTGGTCAAGCTTGTGGAAACGCACCCCGGTGCCGCCGTTGTCCGATAACGTGCGCAAGGCTATCTGGTGGGAGGGCCTGTTCTATGTGCTGACCGCCGGTGTGGCCGGTGCCCTGGCGAATATCGTTGGCAGCCAGGTCGAAGCGGGGCACAACTATTGGGCCATGGTGGCCGCCGTGGTTCCGCTCGCCGGGCACACCACCGCGTTGCGCGTGCGCCGCGGCGTGCACCGTGTGCTTGGCACCTTGGCGGGCATGCTGCTCATCGCTGTGTTGATCCTGATCAACCCTGCCATGTGGATACTCGTTGCCTTCATCGGGCTGTTCCAATTCTTGGCCGAGATGCTGGTGATGCGCAATTATTTCCTTGCGCAAGTCTTCATCACTCCGTTGGCCCTGGTGGGTACCACCCTGATCACCGGGCTGTCCACCGCGGTGATGTACGACCGTGTGGTCGAAACGATCATTGGTTCCGCGGTGGGCATCCTGGGCGTCTTGCTCGGCAGCTGGTTTGGAAACCAAATGCGGCGGCGACTTGGAATCACCGAGGCAAACGGATAGCAACCTGGCTAAATGTTTATTCCGACATGCGCTAATGCCTGACGGAGAATATTTCCGCGGCCCCCGGCAAACGCGCCCTGAATGTCTTCGCTCAGCGCTTCCGCCGGCGAAAGCCAGGTCAGTTCGAGCGCGTCTTGACGCGGGGTGGATTCACCACGCACCGGAACGATATAGCACATCGCCACGGCATGCTGGCGATCGTCGGTCAGCCCGGTCTCGCTGGGAGATGGGAAGTATTCGGCGACGGTGAAGGGGACCGGAGACGCCGGGAGCTGGGGGAGGACCATGGTGCCCAGATCCTTCTCAATGTGGCGGATCAGGGCGGCACGGATGGTCTCGCGGTACATGACTCTGCCCGAGACAAAGGTGCGCAGCATATGCCCCGTCTCGTCGCCGGTGAGCAGCAAACCCACCTCATTGACGTAGCCGAGCGGATCGAGGCGCACCGGAATGGCCTCGACGTAGAGCATGGGGAGGCGTTGGCGGGCTTCGTAGAGGTCCTCCTCGTTGAGCCAGCCTGGATAAGGGTCGGGCGTACGCACGTTCATAGAACCATCTTCATACATATTTGCTCGACCGTGGTGAACTTCCCGCTGTGTTGCGTAATTCACTGTCGATCAGAACTATTCACTCTGGTGCATTAAAAGGCCGAACTGTAGGATTAGTTGCACCGTTTCACCTTATTTTGGCGGTATTTTTCTCCTCGAACTTCTCTCGGAAGCAGTGTCCAGCCTTGACGAACGCCCCAGAGCGCTTGAGCAAAAAGAACTTCACCACGATTGCGGTGCTGATCGTATCCAGCTTCGTGGTAATCCTCAACGAGACCATCATGAACGTGGCGTTGCCCGTACTCATGATCGAATTCAATGTCACCGCCGACGCTATTCAATGGCTGGCTACGATCTTTATGCTCACCATGGCCGTCGTCATTCCAATGACCGGCTTCCTCTTGCAGAAGATGAGCACCCGCAAGGTCTTTTTGCTGGCCATGGGCATGTTTGCCCTGGGCACCACGCTGGCGGCCGTGGCCCCCGGCTTCGGAGTGCTGCTAGTAGCCCGCGTCATTCAGGCCTGCGGCACCGCGGTGATGATGCCATTGCTGATGACCACGATTCTCGATCTGGTCCCACCATCGCGTCGCGGCGTGCTTATGGGGAACGTATCGATCGTGATCTCGGTGGCTCCTGCCATCGGCCCGACACTCTCGGGATTGATTCTGCAGTACCTCTCGTGGCGCTTCATGTTCATCGTGATCATTCCGATTGCGATCCTTGCCTTGGTCATCGGCACTCCACGTCTGGGCAACGAACCGGGGCAGGCGAAGGCCCCGCTGTCCTTCGCTTCGATCCTGCTGGCAGTGCCCGGTTTCGGTGGTCTGGTCTACGGCCTCAGCCGCCTCTCGGCAGCCGGTGCGTCGCCGCTTAACCTTGGGATTCTCTTCGTCGCATTGCTCTGCTTGGTGGCGTTCGCCGTCTTGCAAAGCCGGCTGCAACGTGAAGATAAGGCACTGCTGGACCTGCGACCGCTGACCTATCGCGATTTCAGCCTTTCACTGGTACTGATGATGTTCGCGATGGTGGCGCTCTTCGGTGTGATCATCTTGCTGCCGATGTTCTTCACCAATGTGCTCGGCATGGAGACGCTGACTACGGGTCTGATTATGCTGCCCGGCGGCCTGCTAATGGGAATCCTGGCCCCATTCGTCGGTCGGCTGTATGACAAGGTCGGACCTCGACCATTGGTTGTTCCCGGTGCCTTGGTGCTCACCGCGGTGATGCTTGCCTATGCAATGATTCTGGATTCAACGACCCCGATCTGGCTTTTGGTCCTGTTGCATCTGGCGATGAGCCTGGGCCTGGCGTTGATCTTCACCCCTGCGTTCACCACCGCGCTGAACCCCTTGCCGCATCATTTGCACTCGCACGGTTCCGCCCTGCTCTCCACCTTGCAGCAGCTCGGCGGCGCCCTGGGCACCGCATTGGTGGTTGGCGTCGTTGCCGCTACCACCGCTTCGAAGCTTGCCGAGGGAACCGACGAATTAGTCGCAGCCGTCGAGGGCTTCGCCCCGGGCTTCCTCGTGGGAGCCGCCTGCTCCGTCGGCATCCTCATCATCGGTTTCCTGATGGGTGGCAAAAAACAGCTCGTGACGGAAGAGGCCGAGAGCACTTCTGCCGTGCACTAATTCGACACCGGACAAAACCCCCGCAGGTGAAAATCTGTGGGGGTTTTGCCGTTCCCAAATGCGAACTCTTCTCAAATCTTCTCGTGGCCGTTAGGCTAAATCCCAAGTCAACAACGCCAAAAAAGGGGATTCGATGGAACTGCAGGATACTGTCGCGCTAGTCACCGGAGGGCTATCCGGTCTGGGTCGAGCTACGGCACAAAGACTCGCCCAGAGCGCCACCCACGTGGTGGTGCTTGATCTTCCCCGTGAAGACGGAGACGAAATTGCGGGCCAGATTTCTGCAAACGTCCGTTACGTCCCCGCGGATGTCACCCGGGCCGAAGACGTGGCCATTGCGGTGCAACGCGCTTCCGAGTTGGGGCATCTGCGCGTCGTGGTGAACTGTGCCGGCGTGGCGACTCCGGGCAAGGTGCTCGGCCGCGAGGGAGTGCTCCCGCTGGAGAAGTTCGCCAAGGTCCTCGAAATCAATGTCACCGGCACCTTCAACGTGGTGCGTCTCGCCGCCGAAGCGATGGCGCACAGCGAGGCCGTGCTCGATGCGAAGGGCACCAGCGAGCGGGGAGTGATCATCAATACCGCATCGGTGGCAGCCTTTGACGGTCAGATCGGCCAGCCCGCCTACGCGGCATCCAAAGGCGCCGTGGCCGCCATGACCTTGCCGTTGGCCCGCGAGCTGGCGGCGCACCAGATTCGAGTGATGACCATCGCTCCGGGAATTTTCCACACCCCCATGATGGACTCGCTGCCGCAAGCGGCCCAGGATTCCTTGGGCGCGCAGGTACCGCACCCTTCACGGCTGGGACGTCCGGAAGAATATGCTGATCTTGTGGCGCACATTGTTTCCAACCCAATGCTCAACGGAGAAACCATCCGACTGGACGGTGCCATCCGCATGGCACCGCGTTAATCCTCGGCGCGCAACCCCCGCTGGTTGCGATGCTCGGCGTGGCTGATCTGGAACCGCCGGCTTTCGGCGCAGATGAACACGATTATTGCCATGAAAACCAGCAATGCTGCGAACCACAGCGGTGCGCTCTCCTGCCGCCAGGCCTGAAAGGCGGCGGCGAACATGCCAAAGCCATAACCGGTTGCCAGGGCGTGGCGGCCGCGTTCGGTCTGTGCAAATCCGGCGGCCAGGAGAGTTGTTAAAACGGTGGCGATGCTGATCGCCAGCAGGTGCTCCGGACGGTTCCAGCCGGCCGCGGCAAACCACAGCTGCAGGGTGAAGACCAGCGAAAAGCCGGTGAAAAAACTGACCGGCAAATCGGTTGCGATACGTTCGAGGTGATTGCGGGCGGTGTTCCGGTTCATTTGGAGCATGCCGTACATCCCGAAACCGGTCGCCAGTGTGGCCAGCAGGGCTCCTGGCCAGTGGAGGAACCCGGCGGTGAAGGTCAGCGCGCAGGCCATGAGCGCCACGGCGGATAACCCATAGACGGTGATGGCCCGCTGCCTGCGTGAAGATAGCTGGTGCGGCAGTACCGAGTATCCTGCACTGGCGATCATGATGATCGCGATGGCCGGCCACACAAAGGCAAGCACCGGTGAGGTATCGAGCAAGCCGCCCTGGGTGCTGGAACTGGTCCCCAAGGCGGAGTTCAGCGAAGTGACCAGCAGCAGGGCCGCGGCCAGGGCAAAGAGCGCTGCACGGACCTTGTCGAAGGTCTCCACCACAGGGTTGGGACGGCGATCCGGGGCTGCGTAGGGCAATTGCAGGCTCTGCTTCTGCGATGCCGCGGCGATCGCCTCTTGGGCCGAGTCCACTAGCGAACGTAAATTCTCGGTGGGCTGCGGCTCTGCCATCGGGGTACCGTCCTTGGGTAGGCACTTCTTCTTCTGCGGTATGAGTAACCGCCAGGTGTGTGCAACAGCCTAGGATAATCCAACGGATTTTAGAAGAGCCGCAGGCTAAGGCGCCTCGATTAAGCGTTGCCGCGAGCTGAAACTGCGCGGCTGCCCGGTTAGCGGGTCGATGAAGGAAATCGTGTGCGCCAGCAGCTGCAGGGGGCGCGAATAATCATCCGGTGCCAGATCCCACAAGCGCGGGTAGAAGGCGTCGTTGATGATGCCCAACCCCAACGAGGCAAGGTGAACCCGAAGCTGGTGGGTTTTACCCGACAGCGGATCCAGCTCCATCAGCGCGACCTGCAGGCCGGCATGATGCCCCTTGCTGATGCCGAGGGCACCGAGCGAGATCCGCGTTTGCGCATTGGGAATCCCGTCTTCGACGGTGGAGCGCAACTGGCCTTTGACCTTGGCCATCCGGTTTTCGAAGACCAACGGCATGCTCTGCAGCAAACCATGCAGTTCTTCGGTGGTCCGTACGTTGGGGTGTTCCCCATTGGCTTCGAGCACGCGCCCGGTTTCCAATCCGTCGCCCGGTTGCAGGGCCACGACCGCCTGGTATTTCTTGGAGATCTTTCGATTCTCGAAAAGCATCTGATAGGCGCCACGGGTCTGCGGGTTCGCCGCGAAGAGGATGACACCTGCGGTGGCGCGGTCCAAGCGGTGCATGGGAACCAGCTCGGGGTTGCCGGTCTGGTTGCGAAGTCGCACCAGCGCGGATTCTTGAATGAAACGGCCGCCCGGGGTGGAGGGCAAGAAATGCGGTTTGTCCACGGCGATCAGGTGCTCATCCTGATGCAGTATTTTTGCTTCGAAGGGGATGGGTGTCTCAACGGGCAAGGAGCGGTAGTACCAAATGAATTCATGCTCGCCCAGGGTGGTGCTGGCGCTGAGCGGCACCCCGCCCAGGCCCACGATTTCCTGCTCTTCGAAGCGGCGCATGAGCCCTTGCGGATCCACGTGCCCGAAGCGTTCGAGCAGGTACTCGGCCACGGTTTCCCACGGTCCGTTTTTCGGCACACGCAAGCGTGTTGCGTTGACGCCATTGCGAACCGGGAGTGGGGAGAGCATTGCCATGGGACCTATTCTTTCATTGCCTGGCAATTCGGGCAGTAATAGCAGTCTCGTTCCATCCCGGTTTTCTGCCCGGCAAGCTTGAATACCGCCACGCTCCTCCCGCAGCGCAGGCAGGGCTTCGCGGCGCGGCCGTAGACCCATAACGGCTCTCTGGTGCGTGGATCCCCGGTGGTGACACGGCGGCCGCGGTCCTTATTTAGCTGCAGGAGACGATGGGACATCGAGATGACTGCGGGCAGGTTCTCGACCTCGCCCACGGGGGCCAGCGGATGAACCCTGGTGAGGAACAGCACCTCGCAGCGGTAGATGTTGCCGATTCCGGCCAACAGGCGCTGGTCCAGCAGCGCCTCTCCGATGACCCGCTCGGGATCGGCGAGCAGGTTCCGGGCGGCAAGCTCGGGATCCCAGTTGTCCCCAAGCAGGTCCGGTCCGAGGTGGCCGACCAGCCCCTGCTCCTCGGCGGTGGGCACCAGCTGGAGCTGGGCGATATCAAACCCGACGGCCGTCCAGGGAACGGTATGCAGGGTTACACGGGCGGTATGCGCCGGACGCTTCCAGCGTTCCGCCGGCGCGTAGAGGTCCCACCGGCCATCCATCAGCAAATGGGAATGCAAGGTCAACGGTGCCTGGCCGCTGCCTTCGGGTGGGCTCAAGCGCATCAGCAGGTGCTTGCCGCGCGGCCGAACCTCGTGAACGGTGTAACCCGCCAGGTCGGTGGTGGCCAGCTGAGGCACCCGGAAGTCGCTGCGGATCAGCCGCTGGCCGGCCAACGCCTGGTGCAGCCGTGCGGTGGCACGGTATACCGAATCGCCTTCGGGCATGGGACTCCTTCGTTTTGTCGACTACCGGCGGAACCGGATGCCCTGCGGAGTTGAATAGAATCCCGCCGTGAGCAGCGGTGCCGCCAGCGGGTTGGAACTGACGGCTTGGCCATTAACCGTTGCGATGGCGATCTTGTCGATCTTCGCGGCCCGCAAGACCGCCACCAATTCGGTGGCGAGGAGCTGCCAGGCCGCTTCTTCGTGCTCCCCGAAGGTCAGGACCGTGCGGCCACCGCGTTCAAGGTAGAGGCTCAGCGATCCGTCGAGCAGGCCGACCACGGCTCCTGCCTTGCGCCCCGGGCGGTGCCCGGTGTCGCCGACCGGCCAGGGCAGTGCCGCGCCGTAGGGATTGGCTGGATCGGTCGAGGCCAGCACGGTTGCGGCTGGTTTGCGGCGTGGGTCCTCGGGCAAGGAGAAGCCGCGCAACCGGTCGATGGTGTTGGAGGTGGAGAATTGGGCGGCGCCGAGCTTTTCAACAAAGTAGCCGCGGCGGGCGTGGCCGGCTTCCTCCAACTTGGTCAGGACCCGGTAGAGCTGGCCGAAACCTCCGGGGACGGATTCGGCGGCGACCGAGCCACGGGTGAGCACCCCGTAGCGTTCGAGCAATACCTCGGCGGTGGCATGCGCGGTGATAGTCGGGTCGCTGACCGGGACCGGGAGCAGGGACCATCTGGCCCCGCCGCGAATGGAGCGGGCAGACTGCCCTGCTTGCTCGCGGGCCAAGCGGTTCAGGCCCGAAAGCCTGTTCAGCCGGGCGGCGCGGGCTCGCGGAGCCGGTTTGGCGATCTTGTGCGCGGTGCTGCCGCCGGCAAGGTAGCCGCGCACCGGGGCGAGGGTGTCAGGCGAAATAAGCCCCGCCCAGAACAGGTTCCAGCAGGAGTCGGTGACTTCCTGGGTCGTCGGCGGAGTCTCGTCCTCCGACTCGATGCGCGCGGCGAGCTCCTCGGTGAAGTAGGCGCCGGTGCTTTGGAAAGAATCGAGTACCTTCAGATCCAGTGCGGTCAGGTCGCTGGGGTCCCCGCCGGAGAGGGTCAGTCCGGCATGTTCGGTGGTGTGCAAGGAGAGCCAACCATCCTTGCCGCCGGCGGCGCCCGCGCCGCAGATCAGCACGTCGCCGGAACTGGTCAGTTCGTCGAGCCAGGCGCTCTGGTAATCGCGCAGCCGGGCCGGGAGGATGAAGGATTCGAGGGCGGAGGCGGGCAGCTCGGAACCGGCCAGCTGGCCGATCACCTCGTAGAGCCCGTCGCTGCCCAACAGCTGGGAAGCGACCTGTTGCCAGGCCGGCAGGAACCGCGCGTAGGTGGCCTGGTCGACGGGTTCCACCTCGGCGCGCAAGGCCGCCAGGGACCGGGTGCGGATGGTGCGCAGGACCGACACGTCGCTGAACTCGTCTCCGGAAATGCCTTCCGGGACCAGTTCCAGCGGTCGGAAGGCGCCGAGCGACAACCGTCCGGCGGCAACCAGCCTGTCCAGCACCGGACGCAGCAGGGCAACTCCCAGGCCCAGCGTGGCTGCCAGCTCGGTGGCGGTGAATGGCGTGTGCGTGCGTGCGTAGCGCGAGACGAGGTCTTCGACCGGTTGCGCTGCGGGTTCCAGAAACGCTGCCGGGATCCCGGTGGGCAAGGGCGTGCCCAAGGCGTCGCGAAGCTTTGCGGCGTCTTCGATGGCCGCATAGCTCAGCTCGCCACCCAAGCGCAGCGTGAAGGCGCGGCGGGTCGCGACCAGCGCTTCGGCGTGCGCTCGGGCGGCCGGCTCATCGAGCTGTTCAGCTTCGTTCTCCGGGTGGCGCAGGCGCCGGGCAAGTTCCGGTGCGGTGAGCGGGCCGAGCAAACGCAGCAGATCCGCGGCGCCCTCCAAGCCGGCGAACCGGCGGTTCTCCGCCAGATGCTGCAGTTGCTCACCGAGCTGCGCGATCACTTGGGCGTCGAGGACCTCGCGCACATCGTTGCGGCCAAGCAATTCGCCCAGCAGCACCGGGTCCAGGCTCAGCGCCGCGGCCCGGCGCTCGGCCAACGGAGCATCCGACTCGTAGAGGAATTGGGCCACATAGCCAAAGAGCAAGGATTGCGCGAACGGGGAAGGAAGCTCTGTCTGCACTTCAACCAGGCGGATGGCCCGCGAGGAGACCTGGGAGAGGATTTCGCTCAGCGCCGGCAGGTCATAAACATCATTCAGGCACTCGCGCACGGTCTCCAAGATAATCGGGAAGTCCGGGTAGTTGCGTGCCACATCCAGCAGCTGGCTCGCCCGCTGGCGCTGCTGCCACAGCGGGGTGCGCTTGGTCGGGTTGATCCGCGGCAGCAGCAGCGCACGGGCGGCGCACTCGCGGAAGCGGGCGGCGAACAGCGCCGAGTTGGCTACCTGCGAGGTGACCACGTCGAGGATTTCATCGGCTTCGAAGGCAAAGAGCTCGGCTCCGGGAGGTTCGTCGTCCATCGCGGGGATGCGCAGCACGATCCCGTCGTCCGCGGCCATCGCGGAGGCATCCAACCCCCAGCGTTCACGCACCCGGGCCCCGATGGCCAAGGCCCACGGGGCATGGACCGAAAGCCCGAAGGGAGAATGCAGGATCACCCGCCAGTCGCCGAGCTCGTCGTGGAATCTTTCGATCACGAAGTTCTGGTGGTTGGGCACCTGGCCGGTGGCGCGGCGCTGCTCGCCCAGATAGTTCAGCAGGTTCTGCGCAGCGTAGGGATCCAGGCCTCCGGACTCTAGCCTTGCCGCGGCGCTGCCGCGTTCCTCGGCGAGCAGACCGGTAGTGAATTTTCCTAATTCGGCGCCGAGCTCAACGGGGCGTCCCAGCCCGTCTCCGTGCCAGAAAGGCAATTTGCCCGGCTGCCCGAAGGCGGGGGTGACCAGCACCCGGTCGTGGGTGATGTTCTCGATGCGCCAGCTGGTGGCACCGAGCGCAAAGACATCCCCGACGCGGGACTCGTAGACCATTTCCTCGTCGAGCTCACCCACGCGCTTGGGCGCCTTGTCATCCTCGGACCCTGCCAGAAATACCCCGAAGAGGCCCCGGTCCGGGATGGTTCCGCCCGAAATCACCGCAAGGCGTTGCGCACCGGGGCGGGCGGTGAGGGTACCGGCGTCGCGGTCCCAGATGAGCCTGGGTTTGAGCGTGGCGAACTCATCGGAGGGGTACTTGCCCGAGAGCATATCCAAGGTGGCCAGGTATACGCTGCGCGGAAGCTTCTGGTAGGGAGCCGCCCGGCGGACGGTATCGAACCAGGCCTCAACGCTCAGCTCCTCCATCGCCACCGCTGCCAGGGTTTGCTGGGCGAGCACATCCAGCGGGTTGGCGGGGATGGACATCTTCTCGATGGCGCCCGCGCGCATCCGCGTGACCACCAAGGCGGTGGAGAGCAGGTCCGCGCGGTGCTTCGGGAAGAAAATGCCTTTGGACACCGAACCGACCTGGTGCCCCGCGCGGCCTACCCGCTGCAGCCCGGAAGACACCGAATTGGGGGACTCCACCTGGATGACCAGGTCAACGAGTCCCATATCGATACCGAGTTCCAAGGAGCTGGTGGCGACGACCGCGCGCAGGCGGCCGAGCTTCAAATCCTCTTCGATTTGGGCGCGGGAATCCTTGGAGACCGAACCGTGGTGCGCCCGGGCCAAAAGCGGCGCCTGCGGGTCGCTGGGCGCGCTGGATCCGGCTTGGGCCATCATCGCCGCCGGGCTGGAGCTTGCGGTATTCTCGGCGGCGAAGCCTTCGCGTTCGGCGTAGATTTCGTTCAGCCGCCCGGTGAGCCTTTCGGCCAGCCGACGCGAGTTGGCGAAGATGATCGTCGAGTGGTTCGCCAAGACCAGATCCACCAGCTGGTTTTCCACATGCGGCCAGATGCTTGCGCCGGCCGTTGGCGAAGATCCGGGGCCCAAATCGTGGGCGCCCGCCGCCGAGGGCAGATCGGTCATATCCTCTACCGGGACTCGCACCGCCAGTTCCCATTTCTTGGTGGAAATGGGACGCACAATATTTGCCGGGGCCGAACCGGCCAGGAAGCGGGCTACCTCTTCGGCAGGTTCCACGGTGGCCGACAGCCCAATGCGTTGGGCCGGGGCGGGCAGCAGTGCATCGAGGCGTTCAAGGGACAACGCCAGATGGGTGCCGCGTTTGGAACTGGCGATGGCGTGGACCTCATCGATGATGATGGTGTGCACCGTGGCCAGGGTTTGCCTCGCCTGGCTGGTCAACATGAGGTACAGGGATTCGGGCGTGGTGATCAGGATATCCGGCGGGTTCTTCAGTAGCTGACGGCGCACATTGGGGGCAGTGTCTCCCGAGCGCACGCCCACCGAAACCGAGGGCTGGGAGATGCCCAGTTGATGGGCGGTGGCGCGGATTCCGGCTAGTGGGGAGCGCAGGTTGCGTTCGACGTCCACGCCCAGCGCCTTCAACGGGGATATGTAGAGCACCTTGGTGCCGCTGCCCGAGCCTTGGGTCTTCTCCGGCTCGAGACCCGGAAGGGCCGGTTTGGGGATTTCGGCCTGATGGAGCCGGTCCAGCGCCCAGAGGAAGGCTGCGAGGGTCTTGCCCGAACCGGTGGGGGCGATCACCAGCGTATGGTGCCCGCTGGAGATCGAATCCCAGGCGCCTTGCTGGGCCGCGGTTGGTTCGGTGAACACGTCAGTGAACCACTGGCGGGTCGCGGCACCGAACCGGGAAAGAATCTCACTCATATCTTCGATCTTAGGGGTGCGAACCGACTAAGCGAGGCCTTCTGGTATCCGAATTGAACTGAATCGGGCTGCTGCCAGGGGCGCTATTCACTCTGTCTGCCCCATAGCGTGACGCACATGCTCAGCTTCGACATATTAGGTTGCGTTTCTTCGCTGTTGGGAGAAGTAATAAAGCAGGACCGAAGAAACTTCGGTTCCACTTTAGGCGTGGCGCCACGTCCTGAATCAGTAGGGCAGGCATTTAGCTCTCGTTTACCGATGATGCTAAGCAACTCAGCACCGTCTCTAGGCTCAACTTATCTCTGTGGTGTCCGGTTCGTTCTGAAAATTTCGACACCCCGTACTTAAGTATGATTTACAAGTATTTCGGCATTGACTATGCTCAATATAGCAAATCGTCAGGAGTAAGCAGGTCTTCTGTTCGGTGAGCTTTCCCTTAGAGGGCACGGTACCCCTCGGTTTAGGCTACAGGCAACGCAGGAGAAAAATGCTGAAATTTTTTGGACTAACCAAGGATGACGCAGATGATGGAACATTGCCCATCTGGCAGGGTGCAAACAAGAAAAAACGGGTAATCTACTTTTCAGTTTCCCTAGTTCTGGCGATAGCTGTCTTTTTTGTAACGTCATGGTTGCTCGCAGAAGTGCAACCAAAAGACTTCACCAAATATATCCCCGGCATGTTTGCAACGGGACTGCTCTTGTTTTCTACCGTGGTATCTGAACGCTCACTGCTGCGTGCTAAAGAAGGGCCCGCGCGAAACGAAGACGAGCAGTAAATAGATAAGGCAACGTCCTTTTGTTTATATTTTGGAGAATGTGTGTCGATGTTTAAAAAGCGCGTTGTGATGCTTTGCTCGGGGGTTCTCGTAGGAACTCTTCTAGTAGCAGCACCAAGCAGTGCTCTTGCGGCTGAAAGCCCTAACGTACCTTCAGTCGCTGTCGGGCAGCCCAAGTCGGTGGTGCTCGATCTGACTTCAAACCGGTTCGAAGATTGCCCTACGACAAATATTGAGGCCCCGAAAGCTAGCAAGCTCGGCGATAATCTAGGTCCCGGAATCACGGAAGAATTTGATACGGCAACACTCGTGGTTATCAACAAGTCGCGGATCGCCGCGGGCGAACCGGCTTTCGGAGTAAATGTCAAAGCTATGCGTTATTTCGATTCTGGACGGATCGTAACCCTGAGCGCTAAAGGCACGATCATTGAGGAAGTCGCTCCTGCCTATTCCAATACTCAAAACCTTGTTTCTTCCACAATTGCCCAACCAGCCGGTTGGCTTCATCCTGAAGTCAAGCGAATAATCACCGCTTGTCTGGGTGTTGGCTCGCATGGTGCTGCAACTTTTGAGCTGTTCCTTCAAGAACTAGCTACTCCTAAAAACGCTGCAAAGTTCGTCATTCGTCGCCTTGGTGTGTTGGGAGCGATCAGCTGTGCCGGCGGCATTATTTGGGAATACCTATAAACCACTTAGGGTAAAAATTTCTTCCCTACCACTGAACAAAAGCCTGGAACACCTATGCTCATGGTGCTCCAGGCTTTTGCCTTGACTGCCTTAAGTGCAGCGTTAGTCCTCAGGCCAACCGCCCTGGACAGCTCGCGAAAAGAGCTGTCGTGCCGCTGGAGCCGCTCCAGCGCCCAGAGGAAGGCTGCGAGGGTCTCGCCCGAACCGGGAAAGAATCTCACTCAGATCTTCGATCTTAGGGGTGCGAACCGACTAAGCGAGGCCTTGCGGCCTCCAAAGCCGAACTGAATTGCGCTGCTGCCAGGGGCGCTATTCGCTCTGCCATCCTCTGCTGCCCGGCCGGCGGTTGACCTGACACCCAGTCGCAAACGCGGCTTGCTGCGCCAACTCGTTTGGCCCTAGCCATCGAATTTGAGGCTCACGTCGAGCCGCTTCGAGCGGTCGAATCCAATCGAATATTTGAACGTTAAAGAATGCGGTCGGCTGAGCTTTTGTCGGGTTTCCGTGTTGCGGGCCGCCGATTCCGGCCAAAAATCGGTGATTCTTGGCACATTCGAGTGCTTGGAATGAGAGCTGAATCGCTCCACCTTGTAGTGCCCATCACCCTGCTGCCCCCATGTTTCGGCACTTTAACTGTCGTTCTGCCTTCGGCACCGGCAACAGGCAGGCAAATTGGCGGTTCGAATTAGTTCCCTAGAATTTTCTCTGGCCGAGAATTTGCTGCTGATCAAGTGCAAGGGCCGAGCCGAGTGAAAGAGGCAGCTCCGCAAAGCCGAACTGACCGAACGTATCCGCGACCCCGCGGCCAAGCTGAGCGAAGGAACAAGATGACCTGGAATGGAGCCGGACCCTGGTCCGGACGCGATGACGGTCCCGGGGTGCAGAACGCACGCTGGCACAACAGCATCAAGCCGTGGCAGGCAGGCGCGGGAGCCGGTGCCGCGCTGCTGGGCTTCGCCAGCGACGAGGGCGTGCGCCGCAACCAGGGCCGCACCGGGGCCAAGACCGGCCCCGCGGCGCTGCGCGCGGCGTTGTCTTCCATCTCTGTCCAGGAACCGGCCACGCTCTTCGACGCCGGCGACGTGGTGGTCGAAGGCCAAGAGCTTGAAGCGGGCCAGGAAGAATTCGCGGAAGCGCTGGCCGGCCTGCTGCGCGACGGCCAATTCACCGTGGGGCTGGGCGGCGGACACGAGATCACCTTCGCGTCCTATGCCGGCATCGCCAAGGCTCTGGGTGCCGCCGGTCCGTGGAGCCTGGGCTGCCTGAATATCGACGCGCACTTCGATTTGCGCGTCGCGCAGGCGGCTACCTCGGGCACCGGGTTTGCGCAGATCGCCGCGGCCGAGGCGGCCGCAGGCCGTCAATTCCGCTACGCCGCGGTGGGCATTTCCGAGGCGTCCAACACCAAGCTGCTCTTCGACCGCGCGCAGGACCTCGGTGTGCAGGTGCTGCTCGACACTGAATGCCATCTGGGCAATCTGGACGCGGTGCGGGAATTTGTAACCGGCTTCGCCGGCACGGTGGACCACCTGTACCTGACCATCGATCTGGACGCCTTGCCCGCGTCCGTGGCGCCGGGGGTGAGCGCGCCGGCCGGCTACGGCATAGGCCTGGAGGTAGTGCGTGCCATCGTGCTGGCGGCGGCGGCCAGCGGCAAGCTGCTTCACGCGGACATCGCCGAATTGAATCCCGACTTCGACATCGACCAGCGCACCGCCCGCACCGGTGCCCGCCTGGTCCACGACCTCATCATGAGCAAAGGCTAAAAGCTATATGGATATACAACTTGACCTGGTGCAGACCTCGGCTCTGGCAATGATCTTGCTGGCCGGCGGCGAATGGGCGCGGCGCAGGATTGGCTTCCTGCAGCGCTTCTGCATCCCGGCCCCCGTGGTCGGCGGCTTCTTGTTCGCGCTGCTGGTGCTAGCGCTGCGTCAGACCGACCTCGCGCAGATCCAGCTCGATACCACGCTGCAGACTCCCGCCATGGTCGCGTTCTTCACGACCATCGGCCTGGCCGGTTCGCTGGCCACCATCAAAAGGGGCGGCAAGCTGCTGCTCATCTACCTGGTGGCCTGCTGGTCGCTGGCGATCATGCAGAACGTGATCGGGATAGGGATGGCCAAAGCCGTCGGTATCGAGCCGATGCTCGGCATCATGGCCGGGGCGGTAGGCCTCGAGGGCGGGCACGGCAACGCCGCGGCCTTCGGCCCGACCGCCGAGGCCATGGGTTTCGAGGGTGCGACCACGGTGGCGATTGCCTCGGCAACCTTCGGCCTGGTGGCCGGCAGCATGCTCGGCGGCATGACCGCCAGCTTCCTGGTGGCTCGGCATAACGTGCAGATCCCCGAAAAGGCCGGACTGCTGGGCAAGATGGCGGTAGCCGGGGCCGTGGCCAAGAACATGGTGACCGGTGCCAATGCCGCCGGAGGCAAGGATGGCGCGGCTGCGGTGGCCACCGACCGGCGGACCGAGGACGCCAACGCCCAGGGCGAAGGATTCCAATACAACCGGCTGCTGACCGTCCTGGTGGTCATTGCCGCACTCATGGTTGCCGGCACGGTGCTCGGCGGCTGGCTTTCGGAGATCACCGGCCTGACCCTTCCCGCCTATGTGGGCGCGATGATTGTTGCGGTGATCTTCCGCAACGTCAATGACAAGCTGGGCTGGTTCAAGATCAGCGACGAAGCGGTCGAGCTGGTCGCGAAGTTCACCCTCGGTTTCTTCCTGACCCTGGCGATGATGAGCCTGAAGATGTGGGAGCTCGCCTCGCTGGCCGGCCCCCTGCTGCTCATCCTGGTGGTGCAGGTGCTGTTCATTCTGGTGTTCGCCGTCTTGGTGGTCTTCCGGATGCTCGGCAAGGACTACGACGCGGCCACCATGGTCGCCGGCTTCATCGGCCACGGCATGGGCGCCGCACCCAACGCGCTGGCCAATATGGATGCCTTCAACTCCAAGTTCGGCGTCCGCTCCGAGCGGGCGTTCCTGATCGTGCCGCTGGCCGGCGCCGTGCTGATCGATATGGTGGCGCTGCCCTGGATCGTGTGGTGCATGAACCTGGTCGGCTAGCCGAGCCCGGGGAGCCAACCCGCCGGTCACCGACCGGCGGGTTGCGGTCTTTGCGCCTCGAAAAATCGACCTCTGTTGCCGGTTTCGCCCGGCCTTGCCGAATGGACTGCTGGCCACCCGGAATCTTACGGCAACCGTTGGGGCTGCGCCAGCTGGGGGTGTCCCAACTCTAGGTCCCGAGCGCTGCCACCGGTCTACACGTGGTGGTACTTGCCTCCGGCGAGGATGTCTTGGGCGCGGTAGAGCTGTTCGGTGAGGATCAGCCGCACCAGCTGGTGGGGGAAGACCAGCTTGGACAGCGACCAGGCGAAGTTCGCGCGCTGGTGGACCGAGGTGTCCACTCCGTAGGCGCCGCCGATGACGATGACGACATTGCGTGCGGAATCGATCGGAGCGCGAAGCGTGTCCGCCAGCGTGGGGGAGTCCACGTTCTTGCCGCGTTCGTCCAGGAGCACCACGAAGTCATCGGCGGAGATCTTCGCCAGGATCCGTGCCGATTCCTCGGTGCGTGCCGCGTCGTTCTCGCGTGATGAATGGTTCAGCAGCTGCCAGGACAAATCGAAGGGCTTCTTCAGGCGTTTTGCGTAGCGGGAGATTCCCTCGTCCACCCAGGACTCGTGCTTCTTGCCAATGGCTAAAACCTTGATCGTCATGTGACTATTCTTCCGCATGAGCCGGCATCGCCGGTGCGCCCGGCTGGCCACTACGATGGAAGTCATGAGATCTTCCTGGTATTTCCGTCAAGGCCAACGGCCCCGCGGCACGCAGATCCTGTGGATCATCTTTGGCCTCGTGGTTGCCATGTTCTACTTCACTCGCCGGGTGCTGGTCTCGCTGCATGTGGGAGGCTGGGCCAAAGACTTGGATGAGCCGGCATACCGCTGGGCCTTGGAGCATCAGGTCCCCGCGTGGCAGTCCCTCGCCGAGCTGCTGTACTTCTGGGGTTCCACCCCGGGAATGACGCTGATCATGCTGGTGCTGACCGGGCTGCTGTGCTGGTTCACGCGCAGCGTTTGGCCGTTGGCGGCGGTCGCCTTCACGGCGCTGGTCTCGGTGCTGCTGACGGTGCTGCTGAAGGCGAATCTTCGGGTGCCGCGCCCGCAAGGGATCCCAGGCGGACCCGCGCCGCCCGAATCATTTTCGTTTCCCAGCGGGCATACGCTGAACGCGATGGCGTTGATCGGCATCGCCAGCTATCTGGCCATCGTCTACGGACTGCGCCGCTACGCCTACCTGATCGCTATCCTGGCCGGACTGTTTATTCTCGCCATGGGTGCCTCGCGCATCTACCTTGGGCATCATTGGGTTTCGGACGTGGTGGTGGGGCTGCTCATCGGGGCGGCCTGGGCTGCGGTGGTAGCGATCCTGCATTTCTACTTCGTGCCCCGCCGGCCGGTGGTTAGCCGCCCATCACGCGGATCGGCGAACCCTTAGCCCAGGCGCGGATGTTCTCCACCGAGTCCCGGTAGAACATTTCGAACTGTTCGGCGGTCACGTAGCCGATATGCGGGGTGGCGATCAGCCCGCGCGTGCGGGTGAGCTGGTCAAGCACCGGCAACGGTTCCACATCGAATACGTCCACGGCCGCCAGCCGCAGCAGCTGGTTCTCCAAGGCGGCGATCAGCGCCGGGGTTTCTACAATGCGGCTGCGCGAGGTATTCACCAAGATCGCTTCGGGCTTCATCCAGGACAGCTGCTTGGCGGAGACCACCCCGGTGCTGCGCGCGGAGAGCTTCAAGTGGATGGTGAGCACGTCGCTGGTGGCGAAGAGCTCGGCTTCGGAGACCAGCTCGACGCCCACCTCGGTGGCCCGGGCCTTGGTCAGATTCTGGCTGTAGGCGATCACCCGCATGCCGAAGGCCAAGCCGACCTTGGCCACCCGCGAGCCGAGATTCCCCAAGCCGTACACGCCCAGGGTTTTGCCGGCCAGCCCGATGCCGAAGGACGACTGCCAGGGCGCGGATTCGGTGCGCGGCGAGTCGGTGGAGAACAGCTCCACGTCGAGCCGGCGGGCGGCGGCGAGAATCAGCGCCCAGGTGTGCTCCACCGCGTCGGTCGGCACGTACCCGGTATGGGTAACGAGAACATCGTGCGCCGCGGCAGCATCCAGGTCGATCGATCCATTGCGCCGGCCGGTGGAAACCAGCAGCTTCAGGTTGGGCAGCCGCTGGAAGCGGGCATCGGTGAAGGGTGTGCGCTCGCGCATCGCCACGATGGCATCAAAGGGTTCCAACGCCGTGCAGACGGCGCTGTCCTCGTGGCCTAGGTGCTCGTTGAATACGGTCAATTCGGCGTTCAGCTCGGCCGCGAGCTCGTCGAATTCCGCGAAGTCGCGAGCCGCGTTCTGATAGTCGTCCAAGATAGCAATGCGCATGCCTTCATCATATGCGTGGGCGGGCTTTGGCACCGCAGCTTTGAGCCAATGAGTCGGCCGCGCGGGGCCGGTGGGACAGGCGAAGACACAAAGAAGGTGGCGTCCGCATTGGATTATGCGGACGCCACCAGCAGCTGCTGCAGATTACTCGGTGACCTCGAAGGAGAGCTCCTCGGTGAAGGAGCGGCCGTGGACATCGGTGGCGCTGACCGTGGCGGTGTGTTCTCCCACCGGCAATCCCGTGGGCAGTTCCAGACGCCACAGGTGGTTGGTCTTCTCGGCCAGCCCGCCACCGTGGACGAACTGTTCGGCGATGGCCACCGGATCGGAGTATTCGGCGCCCATCAGTGGACGTTCCCCCGCCATCTGCTGGGTGCGGGTGGCCGGCGAAGCTTCTTCGCCATCCAGGGTGACCTCCACGCTCGAACCGGTGCTGCCCATCCAGAAGTTCGTGGTCAGCCAGGTCTCTGCGGAGAGCTCGGCGCGGCTCACGGACAGGGGATTTTCAAGCGGGGGGACCGTGCCGCGCGGCTGGTCGAGGTTTTGTGCGTACCATTCGCGGTAGGCCGGGGTGTTCAGGCCCAAGGCCATCTGCTTGGTCGCGTCGCCGCCGGTGACGGTGAAGCGTTCGGTGATGACGTCATTCTTGATATCGAGGGTCAGTACGCCCGGAGGGGTGCCATCACGCTGAATGGACGTGGGGTAGCCGCTGTCGGTGACTCGGCCCGCGTACCACTGCCCGGAGACCGCCGGGACGGTCAGGTGGGTGAAGGGCAGCCCCTCCGCTCCGACCTCGTCACGCCATCCGTCCAGCAGATCCCCGGCACGCAGGTTCTCGGACATGTGCGTGTGCCCGCCCAGCGACACGACTTCGCGGCCCTCAAGGATCTCGTAGATTTCCTTGACCTGCTTGGTGGTGTGCGAATCGCTGTAGAAGAATTCCAGCAGCGGGCTGTGCCCGGCCAGCACGATGGCCTTGTTCCTGGGAACGTTGGCTATATCCGCGCGCAGCCATTGGAGCTGCCGCTCGCCCAGGTCATAGGTGTAGTCGCTCTTCTTGGCGGGAACTTTCGTGGGGTACGCGATGGTGCTCAGTGCGACCACGTGCGTCTTGCCGGCATCATAGGAGTAGTACTCCGGGCCGAACTGGGCGCGGTAGCTGTCGAATTCGTGCTCGCCGTCCAGGGCGTCAAAGTCCATGTCGTGGTTGCCTGGAAGGAAGCGTGCCGGCCCGTTGAGCATGGAGGTCAGTTCTCGGGTCTGCGCGAACAAGGACAGGTCGTCTCCGACCAGGTCGCCAATGAACAGCGCCCCGCATCCGGTGTAATCGGTGCGCTCGGCCAGATCGGTGAAGACGCCGTTGCGGGCGAATTCAACTTCTTCCTGGTCGTAGGTCTGCACGTCCGCGCCGATGAGGCAGCTCTGTTCCGGGGATTGGGTGGCGGAGCTGCGGGTCAGCGGGAAGTTGACGGCTTGCGGCAGCGGGCCGGTGGGCTCGATTCCGCCGTATTTCAATTCCGGCGAGCCTGCCGGAAGGTGGGTGTAGTGGAACTGGGCGACGTTGTTTTCATCAACCGGCACCTGGTAGCCGCGCGGTTGGGTGACGAACATGGTCATGTTCTCGAAGGACGGCAATTCGTAGCGTCCCTGGCCGTCCGTGGTGGTCACCTCGCGTCCGTTGGAAACGGTGACCCCTGGCCTGCCCGGTTCGTTGGAGTCATGCTTGGAGTTTTGATTGCGGTCCTCGAACACCACACCATCGATGGTGTTCGGAGTTTCATCCTGGTTCTCGGTGGTGGCTGGAATCGCTTCGACGGTGCCGCGGTAGGCGCTGGATTCCCAGGTGGCGCTAGATGTATTGGCCGGTTCCGGGATGGGGGACGAATTCGCTGCGGTAAGGGCAACTGAGGTTGCAACGACGACGAGGGCGCCTGCGGTGAGTCGTACGGGGGTGATGCGATTGGTTTTGCCGGGTCGAGCGAATGATTTCACGAACGTTCCTCCGGGGTGGTGGCAATCTGCCGGACCTTTGACCGGCCAGAGCCAACGTTGCCAGCCGGAGGTAAATAGCAAGCCCTGCTGAGGTAATCTCGAATAATCGATCTCGTTAAAACTAACTCGGTGTCTTGGGCTTATTTAACGTGTTCATGCGTCGAATACTAGGAGTCAGAAGTGGATTTAGCGCATGCCCTGCTGGCCGGACGGCGCGGGCGACGCCTGCTGTGGGAATTTGCGCTGGCCGGCGAAGAGCAGACGCTGCCTGCCTTTGATGAGCATCCGCTGCGTTCGGGAATGTTCCATGCCGCTTATCAGGTAGAAGCATGCCGC
>NZ_JBQSWU010000023.1:0-68404 GCF_052377485.1 Glutamicibacter sp. AOP38-B1-38
GCAGGTTTCGTCCCAGCCGTTTTCACGAACCTTGCTTTACGCATCTGGCTCGTGCCTTCAGCGATATCCATGGCACGACGCTCCATCAGATTGATGTTCCGATTATTCAGTGACGAAACGCTTCGCAGACCACCTGTTGCGTCATGTCAATGCCTCCGGGAACTCTGATACGTTACGTCAGATGAAAACGTCCGGGAAACAGGTTTCTCATGATGAGGCCTTCCTCGCCTGCCGGGCCGAGGACCCGGACTTAGATATCGACAATCGCTCCAGGCTGCCGGTCAACCCAAAGATCTGCTGCGACAACGCCATGACCCGTATCTTCTTGAACTGCCCGTTCATCCGAATCACCGGCATCTTCTTCACTTCCGGATGCGCTCCCGCACGCTGGTGAGCAGTAGCCGGCCGGTCATGCACCTTGATGACCTTGGCCCCTTTGCGAGTCTTGTGCAGCAACTTCTGCTGCGGCAGAAGATAGTTCGTGAACACCCGGTCCAGCTCCCAAATCTGATTCAGCAATACCAGCTCTTCGGGACTGTCATAGCGCTGGTAACCCGCGAGCTCACGAACCCGAGACCAGTTCTTCTGTTCCACGTGCGCCCCGTCGTCCTTGTTCCCTGACCGGGAGCGGGTGAAGCAGAATTCGCCTTGGCTGTTGCCGCCTTCATGGCCCACCAAATCGATCTCGACAAATCCCGGTACCGCGTCATCCCATTCGGCCCACGTGCGAATGGGAATTTGGGACTTGAGCAGCGAGCCAGGCTTGGTATGGGACCTGCCATGAAGGATCATCTTCCGGCGTTCGTTAGCCAAGCGCCGGTCGATCGTTGACGCGCTCATCTTGATCAGCAGAGCGGCTTGATCGTCAGTGACGTCCAGGGCTTTCTCGGCGCGCAGCATCGGCACCAGAAACGGCATGGAAGCAGTCAGCAGTTTCGACGCTGAGCCACGCAGGACGGCCCAGCACAGGATCAGGCCCGGTTGCAGGTCGGCCGGGTAGGTCGGTTTCCTGCCTGCTCTGATGATCCGTGGTTTGGCGGGCTTCATTGCTTCTCGCAGGGCGCAGCGGGCGTAGTCGCGGTGCCAGCCGGTGATTTCGACCAGTTCATCCAGGATCCGTGTTTTCCCGGCTTTAGCGCCGAGTCGGTAGCTGTTCGCGAGTTGTTTGGTGACTTGTTTGCGCGCGCTCATTGTCAGTCCCATGCTGCTGAGCAGATACCCGCAGGGTCCGAGAAGCAAGAGATATTTTGGCTGAGGTTTTCTTGTGACGCAACGTAGTATGGCGAGTTCTAACGGTCGTTGCAACGAAGACGGGTTGCGCTCTATAACAATGCACAGGAGCCTTGTTTCATTCGACGCCAACTATTGTGATGCGAGAACTGGCTCGTCAGCGGACGCCACCGATAGAATACAGCGGCATGTTGCGCTCAGCTGGCTGCAGCTGCACTGCCATACTGGGCCTTAGCCCTCGATGCTCAGTTCGATGTATTCAAGCTAGAGCATTCGAGAAGAAAACAAAATAGCGCGCGCTCAGTCGCGGGGCATTTAACTATGATTTTGAAAAGGAAAGTCCCAATTGCACATCTCGAAACTGAGCTTGGTCAACTACCGTAACTTCGCTGCGACTGCGTTGGACTTCAAGGCTGGAGTAAACACCGTGATTGGGGAGAACGGTGCAGGCAAAACCAATCTCTTTCGAGCAGTCCGTCTGCTTCTCGACGCCAATATGCTTCCGTCCGCGTACCGACTCAACAAGGAGGACTTTCACCGTCCACTTGGAGATTGGAGGGGCCACTGGATCGTTATCAGCATCGAGTTCGACGAGGTCAGTGACGACGAATCGATCCAGGCGCTGTTCCTGCACGGAACCGGTGTAGCCAACGAGAACTCCGTCCAGCGCGCCACCTACAACCTGATTTTCCGTCCGCGGCGCGAAATTCGGCACGAACTATCGCAGCTGACCTCGGGAGACCACGTTGGTCTTGCGGCAATCCGCAAGAACATTACGATCGCTGACTACGAAACAATTTTCACCGGGCGCAGTACCGGAGACTTCGTCGACCCGAATTTCTACAAGTCTGTGGTCGGAGACTTTGACGCGGTCGAGTTTGGTGGTGTGCTCCATCCTCCCGAGATCGGTGCCACATTGCCGAAGCAGTTGTCTGTCGCCAAAGAAATTTCCTTCTCATTTGTGCCGGCATTACGCGACGTAGTCCGCGACTTTCAGGAGAACCGTCCTAATCCCCTCCGTAATCTCCTGAAAAGCAAGAGCGGCGCGATAGATCTCACCGCTTTCAAGGTAATTGCCGACAAAGTCGTTGACCTCAATCAATCAATTGAAGACTGGCCCGATGTTGGCGTTATAACCGAGGACATTAGACAGACGATTAGCGAGACTGTCGGCGACGCATACTCGCCATCATCGTTGCATATTCGATCTGACTTACCGTCAGACGCGGATCACCTCTTCCAGTCTCTGAAACTGTTCGTGGGGGAAGACGGAGTAGGCTTTGAAGGAGGCATCCACCAATTGAGCTTGGGCGGCGCGAACCTCATCTACTTGACCCTGAAGTTGCTGGAGTTCAAGTACTCCCAGGCCACAATGCCGATTGCAAACTTTCTTCTCATCGAGGAACCCGAAGCGCACATCCATACTCACATCCAGAAAACCCTGTTCGACCGCCTGAACTACGACGCGACGCAGATTATCTATTCGACGCATTCGACCCAGATTTCCGAAGTCAGCAACGTCAGGAACATGAACATCCTCGGGCGTGAATCCGGTGTCGTGGAAGCGTTCCAACCGGCGAAGGGGCTTGACGATAAGCTCGTCCGAAACGTCCAGAGATACCTCGATGCGGTTCGGAGCAACTTGCTCTTCGCGCGCAGCGTTGTCCTGGTAGAGGGGGACGCGGAAGAGATCCTCATTCCCGTCATGATCAAAAAGCTCTTGGGGATCGGCCTCGATGAATTTGGGACGAGTCTCGTTAACATTCGAAGTACCGGCTTTGAAAACGTCGCATGTCTTTTCCATGACGAGCGAATACGGAAGCGCTGTGCAATCATCACCGACTTGGATGCACCGATCGAGGTGATTGATTCGGGCGACGAGGATGAAACTCGCGCCAAGAGGCGCAAAATGATGGCTCGATCCGCAAAAAGCGGTATTGAGCGCAAAGCACGACTTGACGCATTTGCTAACAAAAACCAATGGGTTGACGTCTTCTATGCGGCACATACATTCGAGGTTGACTTTGTCGAGAGTGGAAATAGCGAGCTGGTCAAGGAACATGTAGGGGAGAGCTGGAAGACAAAGCTATCCCGCAACTTTGCAAAGTCGGCGTTGTCCTCAGGCGACCTCGCCCGGTTCGGAAGAGTTGTTTTGCGGATGGCCGAGAAGCAAGGCAAAGGATGGTTCGCCGTGCACTTGGCATCGACTGTTACTCCCCACATTTCGATACCTCGGTACTTGATCGAAGCCATTCACTTCGCGAATCCGGTTCTGTCGGACGAGGTCTGGTTCAATATCTTGACCTACCGCCTAGACACGCTGATTAAAGAAGGATCCTGCGATGAAGGCGAGTCAAAGAAGTTTGCTCATGAACTCGGGCAATTCCGCCAGGGGAACAAAACACTCAAAAATCTTGCTGATCTCGCTAAACAGACATTTCAGAACGATGAGATCAACGACTTCCTCGAGGTCTTCGTGCGATGAACAGCCGGACCGAATACCTTCTCAACAGGGAACAGCGGGCAGCGATCACGGAGTCTGGAAACGTTATTCTGATCGCCTGCCCCGGAAGTGGCAAAACCCGAACCTTGACGCACAAGGTAGCGGCAGAGTTAGAGAAGCTCACCTCTCCGCGCCAGTACGTCGTCGCGATCACTTACACGCATCGCGCCGCCGAGGAGATTGAAGAGCGCATCACGGAGCTGGGTGTCGACACCGAACAGCTCTGGATTGGAACAATTCATTCGTTCTGTCTTGAATGGATCATTCGCCCCTACGGGATCTACCACCCGAAACTTCAAAACGGATTTCAAATCATCAACTCGCACGAGTCGGAGCAGATTATCACTCCCTTGTGCTCTGGTTATACGCCACGAATCACTTTCTACGACTGCGGCTATCACTTTACGACGTCCAGAAGGGTGCTCCAAGTGCAGGACACCCGAAAACATCGGGCCGTGGACACGGTGCTCGATCAATACTTTGCCAAACTCGAGAGCGAGCAAATGCTCGACTTTGAGCACATACTTCTATATGCCCTAGAGCTCATTCAACTTCGCCCGGCAATCAGCAAACTACTTGCAAAAGTCTTCGCCTTTATCGCGATCGACGAGTATCAAGATACCCGCGAGATTCAGTACGAGATCATTGCATCCATACTCCGGGCCGGAGGCGGCGAAGTGCGAACGCTGATAGTCGGCGACCCTAACCAAGCCATTTTCTCCTCACTAGGCGGCTACGCCGTGGATCCCCGGGACTACTCTGTGCAGACCGGAATGACGATTAGAAAAATGGAGCTGTCAAAGAACTATCGATCATCTGCTCGGATCATCGAGTACTTCGGCAACTTCAAGGTGACCGGAAGCCCCATCATGCCAGCTTCGCCCCATGTCAGCTATGCGAGCGAGGTGACATTCAATGAAAATCTCCAGAGATCTAACCTCGAAAATGAGATCGTTCGGCTCATACGCCACAACGTCGACGAATTAGGCATAGCTCCGAGTGAAATCTGCGTATTGGCTCCATGGTGGGCCCACCTGGGTTCACTGACGCGATCGCTCGTAGCTGCCCTGCCTGAGTTCGAGTTTGATGGTCCGGGAATGATGCCTTTCGCGCGAGATCACGACAACTTCTGGTACAAACTCGCGAGGATTGGACTGACTGAATCCTCGCCAAGGATGTTCGTATCCCGGCTTCGCTGGGCGCGCGAAATCCTTAATGAACTGAACGCAGCATCAATCAGCACCGGGGATCTAGACCCGAGGTCCTTGCTCAGGCTGTCGAATGGTATCCATCTGTCTGCTCTTGAAGGACTCGACTACCTGCGCGAATACTTTGACGAGTTTTTCGAAAGACTCCGAATTGACTTTTCGACGGTATCCACGCTCGTCGGGCAGCACGAGGCCTTTTTCCGAGAATCGCAGACACGTATCGATCGGCTCCTCCGAGAGGATACGCCGTTCGCGACAGACATCGACGTATTTAGAAAGGCGTTCCGCCCGCGGTCAGGCATCACCGTCTCGACCATTCATGGGGTCAAAGGAGCGGAGTTCGACACCGTAATCGCATTTGCGCTGATGGACGGAATGGTCCCGCATTTCAGTGACGCGGATCAGCTCAATGGTGCCAAACGGTTGCTGTACGTGATTGGCTCCCGGGCCCGCAAGAACCTTCACTTGATTGCCGAACGGGGGCGCAATCGTGGGGGAAGTTTCGGCGAATACGAAACCTCAATCCCATTGCGGGGACTCTCATACAAATATGACGACTTCTGACAAGTAACAACAGTGAGACGCCTCACGGAGACTCATTGGCCTTGTGCGATGGAGCGAACCATCGTCAATGAGCGGCGTCCTTGCTCTGAGTCCAAGACCTCGCACTCAGCTTCCATAGTTACTTTTCACTTCTATGGGATGGTGTAAGTATGGATCGCAGGCATCAAGTGTTTATCAGCTCCACGTTCGCAGACTTGAAAGAAGAACGCCGGAGATCATGCAGTCACTACTAGAAATGGACTGTATCCCGGCTGGCATGGAAATGTTCCCCGCCGCCAACGAAGACCAAATGACGCTAATCAAGGGCGTAATCGACCAATGCGACTACTACCTCGTCGTAATCGGCGGACGCTACGGCAGCATGTCCGCTGAGGGAATCAGCTACACAGAGCAAGAATACGACTACGCGGTAGCTGAAGGAATTCCAGTCATGGGCTTCGTCCCAGCTGAGCCCGACGCTATTCCTCGAGGGAAAACTGATAAAAGCGACGTGGCTGCGCAGAAGCTAGCTGCCTTTCAGGAAAAGGTGCAAACCCGAGTAACGAAAGACTACAAGAATGCAGAAGATCTAGGCGGAAAGGTTGCACGCGGACTCTCTCAACTCCGTAAGGCACACCAGCGTCCTGGCTGGGTTCGCGGCGACCAGGCGATGACCCCTGAAACACGTACCGAGATCGCAGAGCTCAAGGCCGAGGTAGAGCGTTTGAAGCGAGTGCACGCAGAAGAATCGATGCCTGCCGAAGTTGTTGCGTTGGACACGAGCTTCCAATACGGTTCCGACTCAGTGAAGCTGTCTTGGATCTTCGAAAGCGGCAGTCCTTACAATCGTAAACGCGTGAACCAAAGCAGCACTTACACCTGGGACGACTTCATCAAGGCCATAGGACCGCACATGGTAGATGAAGCCTCAGAGACTCAGCTTCGAAATGCGATCAATAAATACGTTGCTCAGGACGTATACAAGAAGAACACCAAGTGGCCCACTGAATTAGACCCTTCGCTCGAACTTTCAGCGGCAACTTGGGGAATAGTTTTGACGCAACTACGTGCGTTGAAGATCGTTGCGGTTGGCACAAAAAAACGAAGTACCACGGACAAAGACACCTACTTGAGGCTCACGAAGGCAGGCGACGACTACCTCGTTGCTCTTCATGCCATCAAACGGCAGCAATGAAACAACGCATAGAAACTTAGGCGCAACGCGCGAGATAAACTTCGGTCGTCCCGCCTGGACAGCAGAATACCCGATCATAACTTGCTGGAGTTAGACATTTTTCTCCCCTAACCATGCAATATTAGTGGGCTGCTGGACAGCAACAGACGAGCTCTGGCCAGATCCTCTATTTGTACGCTCGCGCATGTTCCAGGGATGCCTGCGCATTGCGGAACTCCTCCGATTTTGCCCCCAATTGTGGCTACGCAGACATCGAACGCTTACTGGTTGTTGAGGTTTTTGACATACGGGCTCGTTTACCTACCAACCTCGTTTGTCACCGCACTCCGACCGAGACACTTCGATGTGATCAATTCCCCCTAATTCAATCCGAGTGACAATTCGGTCATTGGGTGACCCAGCAACATGCTTCAGTTAAGTGAATGTTCACGTCCATGTGCGCGATGTACTCCTGGTTCAGTTCGGCAGAGGAGCCTCGAGGTGGTGGAGGCATGTGGTGGCCACACCCCATATCCGAAAATCCGATAATTCGGCGACCGGCAGGTCAGGGTAGTTCGGATTCTCCGCTTTCAACACCACGCCTCGTGGTGTTGTGATCAGGCGCTTGACGGTCATTTCTCTGTCGGTGACCGCGATGACCGCATACCCGTCCTTAGGTTGCATGGAGCGGTCTACGATCAGTTCATCCCCGTCGCTGATGCCGGCGCCTTGCATGGAATCGCCGGAGACTCGCACGATGAAGGTGGAGATCTGGTAGCGGATCAGTATCTCGGATTGGTCGATTTTCGCGTCTGAGTACTCCTGGGCGGGGGAGGGGAATCCGGCCGGGACGCGGTCCAGTGCCACCTCGATCACGCGCTGCGGCGGTGAGGTCAGCGCGCACACTTGTATTCGATTAACTTTCAGTACTACACTTTTTCTAAGAATATTTATTCTAATACTTGAGTGTAGAGCTGTCGGCTGAGGGTTTGTTTTTGATGCCACACCGGGCAAAGAGGTGGGATGGTTATTCGACAGTATTTTGCACTTTTTGGAAACTGCGCGGACTAAATGTCTGAAACATCCATACAGGAGTTCGAATTCAACAGGCGCCTGTTGCTGATACTGGAAGGTATATTCCAATTACCCTCAGGAGTAGAACTTCGATTGGGTGCGTTGCAGCCGTCTATCCATTAGCACGTGCCGAGCCTCGTTTAAGACGCTCATTACCTGTTGGTCAAGCTCCGGAATGAGTCGAGTGAGGAGCGCGTCAGTTGCTTCGACAAGAGATTCTGGATCTTTGGAAGTTCTGGATATCTCATCGAGTTTCATGAGCTCGGATGCAGCTCCAGGGACGACAGGAACCTTCAGCGAGTTAACTTCGCTAGGAACGAGTTCGAGCACACCTCCGCCAAAGCTCCGCCCTTCGACTTCGGCAGAAAGCATTGTAAGCGAGTTATGGAATGTTGCAGTGAAATCATCTGCACTAATAGCAGAGCCCGCAAGAATTTGACCTTTGTAAATCGTATCGGTCGTCACTACTCTTGCGTGGTTGGAAATTACTCGTGGGAACCTGTTCGAGCGTTTGGAAAGTAGCAGGTCGCCAGAGGGGACGACAGGTACGCGGTACCACGGCGTGCGTACACGACACTTGAAGCGTTGATCGATTTCTTGGCGGGTTCCTTCTTCTAAATAGAGCTTCGCGAGCTGGTGGTCCTCAGGCGAGGATTTTGTGGCAGCGAAGCTTAAAAGCCAAGAAGGGTGGCCGGCATCGGATAGCGCTTTTTGCTCTTCGCCGGTGAAGATAAGACCTTCTGCATGTCGCGAGCGAGGGAGCAATGGAATCGCCCATTCCTCAAGGTTATATGCGACGATTTGCGAAGAATCTACGCAGAAGTAACCATTCGCACCAGTTACCGTCGAAACACTGAATCGCGCGACGCTATTAAGAGGTCGAACGTCGGTGATTGATTGAACAGCAGTCAGCGCGGCATTCTGCGCAGGCGTTAGTAGGTAATTGGTCCATGTTCCTGCGCTCGGTGAAACTACGTGATTCCAAGAGCGGATACCCCCGTTGTGATCATGGAACTGGATAACTGAATCAGTAACGGAATCCGAGCATGCTCGACCACTTAGTATCAAGACCTCTTGGAGGACGGAGGGGAAAGAACCCGGTTTGAAAAGGTCGATGGTGAGATCGATAGTGTTATGTAACAGCCAGTTGCGAACAGCTTTAGCAGAAATTCCGGTTAGGAACTCGGTGGGGAGGATAACTGAGAAGACGCCCCCTTCACGCAGCTTCTCAAGAGATAGTAAGAAGACGGGTATCCAAAGATTGGATACTGATGAACCAGTAACGCCCAGCTCTGCGCTTATTTCTCGCGCCCTCTGTTTGTCCTGGTCGGAGATGAACTGGAAACGGACGTAGGGAGGATTCGCAAGAACCCAATCGAAGTCGGCATTTTGGTCTTGTGACCAGGTGAGCACATTTTCGTTGACTACCCGGCCTGGCAGAGATGCTGAGTTTAGTGTATCTGCAGACTTAGCGGCTTCGCTGCCTAGGAGTTCGACTGCCTCGATGAGTTTGATGCGATGGGAGAGGTTGTTTCGGCTTATTCCTCGCAGAAACGCGCCGTCACCAGAAGACGGCTCAAGTACGCGGAGGTTCGATCGGCCGTCTAGTAGTTCCATTGAGCGTCTGATGCACAGGTCCACTAAGACTTCAGGTGAATAAAATCCTCCGCGTAGTTTGTTTTCACTTACTTCGTCACGTGTCCGCATTTTATCCTCTACTTCAGTTACTGAAGTCCTAGTCTATCGCAGATTTTGTCCTGCATGCAGTGACTCTCATGCGATCCTTGATTTATGAAATTACAATTCGTCGGCCAACCGTTCGCAGGCCAAGCAAACCTTGTTGACTTCATTGAGCATGCAACGAGCAATGGATACGTCGAACTCAAGATTGCTGTTGCGTGGGCCAAGCGCTCGGGGCTTGGTCGGCTATGGGATGCGCTCGAGGAGTTCCGTGGCAATGGAGGAAAGGTACTTCTGATTCTGGGGGTTAGTGAGGGCGGTGCAACCAAAGAAGGACTGGAAATGGCCCTCAAGATATCTGATCACAGCTATGTCTTCCATGACCCTCAACGTACATTTCACCCGAAGGTCTACTTTGCCTCGTCGATATCTGGTGAACGCTCTCTTCTAGTCGGCTCTAGTAATCTTACGGCAGGTGGGCTCAGCTGGAATTATGAGGCTTCGATGTGGGTCGATTGGGATGCAGACGAAGGCAAAGATGTTACCGATGAGGTATCCAGATGGTTCGATAACCTCATAACTCAGCCGTCATCGTGCAGTCGGTTATCAGCCGACCTCATTAAGGATCTCGAACGAAGCGGAGACATCGTTATTGGATCGGAGACCCGCGCGCGACGAGTGCAGAAGAACAAATCAGATACACCAGAAGACAACGACAGTGCGGTCGTAGCGACAATCAGTGGCTTATTCAAGCCCGTTCTTGAAGGATTGCGCAAGCTTCCTGGGCTTAGCTCGAAGATCGCTCCACTTATTTCGAAACCCAGTGGGAACGGACCAAAGAATTCTTCGATCCCGAGAAATAAGTCCGCAATAACATCCGCGACGGTGAAAGAGCCAGCGCTGGCAGGGCCTGCCCCTTTGCCTTTGAACAACGTCCAGCGGCGCTGGTTCAAGGAACTCGATAATACTGCTGCGCAACAGGTGAAATCAGCAAAAAGTAACCCTACCGGTAATCTTCGCCTTAGCCGAGAAGCGGCTACCATCGACCACACTGTCTACTTCCGCGAAGATTTCTTCGGTGGGCTTCCCTGGACTCCGTCTGAGGGTAAAAAATCAGAGCAAGAAGTAGTCGTAGGGTTTCACGCATGGATTGACGGTACGGATTTCGGCACACAGGATCTAAGGGTTAGCCACGATCCAGCAAGAATTTCGGGCCAGGGGAATGTTGCGACTGTCCTTCACTGGGGTGTGCTGTCCCCTCAACTGAGGGAAACAAATTACATAGGCCTCTATATCAGTCTTGAGCGCACCACTAATGATGGGTACAATCTCGTGATTTCCCAAGCCCCTCGTGGCGACTACATGGTCTAATTTGTGTATCACGAGCTCGATCATAGATGGAATCTTTATCTTGCCGCGTCGGTTTGAGCTTGGCGGATTTCAAGGAGATACGGAGATAATCGGAGAGTAACCGTCTGTCCGAGTAACTTTGAGATCCTGCGACTAGGTATTGGATCGCCCTCATCCGGAATCGCCGTATATTTATCTGCAGTTATCTGAGGAAAATCTTAGAATCCCCGTTAACGCTTTTCGTTAGTTGGCCTTGTCGTAATGGCACTTAGGAAACTATTGACTTGAGCGCACCACAAATTATGGGTTATGACACGCCCAGGTGGTCGGGTAGACCCGATGACAAGATACCTTCAAGGTATCTTGCGTGAAACGCTGACATATGGAAAGATGATCTAAGGTATCTCACAACCTATCTTAGGGGTTCAATTTTGTTCCAGATCACAGTTCACGTTCCCGATCATCGCGTGGAAGAGTTTTACATCCGCTTCGGCGAGTTCCTCACTAACGTGCCCGACCTTACTGCACCGCTTGTAGCCGATTCGAGGCTCCTCCCCGGTTGGGTAGAAACCGATGATGCGCTCAAAATTGCGGAGAAATTCTGGGGAGAGTTATCAGTGCCAGGCCGCAGTGTGCTTCTTTACATGGCTAGAGCGGCCAAGGATTCCACAGCTTCTCTATCCGCGGAGAAGGTCGCAAAGGACGTACAGCATCCCAAGGGAAAGTCAGGAATTGCTGGGATTCTGGGCGGCGTAGGCAAGGCAATTCGTCGCGCCAACTTGCCTATGTACAGCACACCTTTCGGCGGTCGTTGGCACTACATATGGGGTTGGGAAGGTGATGTTTATACAATGGAGCCGAAAGTCGCTGAACTGTTGCGCAAGGCAGCCAATGGTCCCGCTCGTGATCTCTAGCCGGGGTGGTGACCAATCTTAACGGGCTGGAACGATGCCTATCTGACGGCCGCTAAACAGTTCCCCCAGTTGTGGCAACGAGTCGTCCAGCGAGCCCCGTAGCGTCGAGCTTGTGACCATTCAAGAGTCGCGCCACATCGGAAAGATCTGACCAGCCATTGGTGGCTAGACTTTCAGTTAGCGCCCGCGCATCTGACTTCAGCTCGTCGAGGAGCAAGGCATTTATGACTCGCATTCCGCTTGGCCCGGAGGCGGTGTTGTGCAACTTTCTCTCACGGTGAAGCATTACAGGAGTAGCAGCCTGATCAGCGGGATATTTACGTCCGGACCACTGCGCTGCTTCTCCCAGCTAACCTGAATCCCTCTTGCTGATGAACCCACCCATAGCGCCACTCTTTACCTCAATCACCCAGAATTAGCTCGGCTCTACCGCCCAGAGATTGTCTGGTCCTTGGCCGAGTCCCCTCTCAGGTCTTCGTGCGCCAATGCCGAGGAATAAGACAAGTTCCAAGATTGCCTCCTCGAACTCCTCTGTCGCCTTGGGATTGAAGCGAAGACGAGCGAGAATACCTTCCACCGCGACCCGCAGGCTTGCGGTGTGCCGAACATACTCGTGGCACGTTGCGCCACCTTGGCAGCCTGCGAACCAGCGAACGTGAGTGGGCGATACGTATTCCCTGTCATTGGCTGCAGCACGTATAGATTCTTGCTCCGCGCTTGAGCAAGGAGGTTTTTAGCTTGTGTCGGATTATACCTTTCCGCGTATGCAGCCGTTTGTTCCAGGAGCTGGCCCGCCTGTCAAGGGTCAACGTAGGCTTCGGCTGCAGCAACCAGACGAGTCGACCCACCTTCGAAATCTCCGGCAAAAGCTGAGTCGAAGGCACGACGCATCTCGATAGCCGACGCGTCGACTCTAGCGGGGATGGAACAGGGGAGCGGAGCTGGCTCTTCGCGAATTTCACCCAATAGGAGTCACGGGTAGGGACTGCCATGCAGTGTCCATGATCTTGCTCAGCGGCTGATTATCTAGATCTTTGGCCATCACATGGGATGCCTTGAGCTGCGCTTGGGTCGAAGGACTGAACCGCTCCAGCGTTCGAGGGTTAACTGTTAGTTGCGCAAGTCGACGCCCGATAAGAAATACGACACAGTGACCCTCATTGCTTCGGAGCACCCTCCCCATACCTTGTTCAAGTCTCTGGACCTGGCGATCGTCCACTCCACCAAGACTCCGCTGCATCAGGGATTCCAAGCGCTCATCGCCGCTAAACGCTTGTGGTAGCCGGTCAATCACCAAGATCCGACACGCATCGTCAGGAAGGTCAATCCCGTCGTATTCATTCACGGCGATCACGAGTCCAACATGTTTCTTCGATCGTATTGAGGCGACAACCTTAGTCAGATTGACCTTGGTTGCAATAGTCGTGCTGTACGCACTCCACGTCGCGATCGCCTTGTCGCTGGGAATGATCACCAAGGTGTTGTGTTTTTCGCTGAGCTTCGCAATCTTGGCTCGACCGTTGTCCTCCGTGATGGAGGAATTAGTCTCCTTAGGAGCCAGCAGCATGCGCTCACAAGTGTCACCCGCAGTGAGCAATTGAATTGGTTCACCCACCAATGCTGGATCGGCGTCGAAATCTGTGATCAGGGCGCTGTCATTGGCGAGGGTGGCGGTCAAAAAGACTTGGCGTTGAGCGTCGGCGAAACTGTGTACTCGGCCTTGGTACGTTCACGGATGAGGTCTCGCTCGAACTCCGCCAAGGGCGCAAAAATGTTGAACACGAGCCGTCCGCCATAAGAGCTTGTGTCGATGTTTTCCTGCAGGGATTTGAACTCGATGCCCTGTTGTTGCAGCACATCTATGTGGTTATTCAGGTGGCGGATGGACCGGCCGAGACGATCAAGCCGCCAGACCACGAGAGTGTCGCCGGGACGGATCTGGCCCAGGAGCTTATCAAGCTCGGGACGAGATTCGAGGGAGCCGGAAGCGGCGTCGGTGAATATGCGATAGCAGCCTGCTGAAGCGAGTGCGTCGAGTTGTAGTTGTGCGTCTTGGTCGCTGGTGGAGACTCTGGCGTCTCCGAGGAGCTGTCCCATAGGTCTTAATGTATCAATACTCGTGAGGCAGGAACGTTTTCACTACATAGTTTATGACACTGGGTTCTGCGACGAAGTGGCCTTGAAAATCTGTTGAGTTTTCAATTGTCGGCGACTTTTGCTCGAACTTCCTGATCGGTGTGTCATATATGACCCTTTTCGGAACATGGAAAGCTGCCATTCGTTCTCAGGTACGAATGGCAGCTTTTCAATTTCAGTGGTGCTCTCCTGCACCCCTCGACCGATCTGCTCTAGGAACGACTTGAGAATATTCCGACTGTCTTATGGCTTCTGCGTCTTCGGTATTTAGGATTCTCTAGACATTCCACTACAGGTCCATATGCAAGGTTCAGTGTCTGCTCCCGCAGCTTCAATAAATGCGACTGTTGTGCGAACAGGATTCGTGCTCGCCGATGGAGAACCGGCTGGTCAGAATCCTAAAAAATTGGATGGCGGAGTCTCTCTAACCGAAAGCTCCCGATAAGGCCAGCTCAGTGATTGCTTCGGTGGCGCTTCCAACAACTGATGCAAGGGTTGGGATCCCTACAGCCGTAGCCAGTGCGCGGAGTCTACCAACCCTTTGGATAACATCTCCAGTTGTGGCAGTTTGCCCTTGTACTGTCTCGCGAAGATCGTCGATAACTTTTGTAACGGCCATCTGTGTTTCTTGATTTCTAACAACTTTTATTGCTGTTTGCCGTGCAACTGTGAGCAGTTCTACTGCGTCTTGGATGCTAAGACCATGAGTTGCGGCGCTTGCCCGATGACCAATGGCGGAAGGCCCGTTGAGTTGAGCTGTCATGAATGGATTGTCGTGACGTATTGGGTTCCGATGTGTTGGCTAACCGCTTGATCAACTCGGTCTTTTCGAGGGAGATCAGTGAGCGGGGTGTCGGAAGTAAGATCCATAATTAGCTCCATTAGCTGTGTACGGATTTTGCTGAGTATTCCTGTGATTGCGGAACCGTTCATTGTATATGACATGTTGATAATTTGTTGGAAAGGATTCAGATTTGAGTTCCAGAGCGACTGTGCGTAACTCAGTCCTTCAGAAGAGAATGAAAGAGATTTCTCTTTGGCGAGTTCTTCAAGCTCTTCAACCGGTTGTTGAATGATAAACTTCTCTGCAATAAATTCGCGTGGTTTAGGTGGGACTTGCAAGCGCGTGATGATCTGCCCTGTCGTAGAGTAATTTCCGCTCATGGAGTCCATCTTTATTGGAGGAGATCGAAGTTTGCGGTATTCGGGAAGATCATCGTCATTACCATATCCATGTAGTTCATTGCGTGCCCAATCTCGTAGCGCGTTGGATTTGGTTTCCACGCCTAAAGCTAAGCATTTACGCAAGAGTCCTGCTAAGGACTCAGACTCATCGAGAATTCGCTCACGGAGAGATTGCAGCAGAGTTGTTGTCATGAGGATATCGTAAGCGTCGGAGCCGACGCTATAGCACCTTGCCTCTTGCTTTTGTTTCCCTCCGAACACTGCTCAGGTGGTTTCGACCCAGCCTGGTTGTGAGGATTCCCGTAACAGATGGTTCGATTGGCGTTGAGTCAGGTTTCTAACTATTCCTGAGCTTCACAGTGGAAGGAGATATGCGAGGCATTGGGCGAAGCCGCAGCTTGGATTGAACGCCAACCGTAAATACTGTGCGAGACATTGAGCAGCTTAATTTCGCGCAACACGAACTAATCCAAAATCGCAACGACTCGGTACTTTCAGAATCGACTCTGGAACAATGCTGCGCGCTGAATATTCAGCGCGCAGCAAGCGATATTGACTATGGCATCGGCAGTGGTTCATCGAGCGGTTGCGCCTTCGCGCTCATGTCGACTCCCAGATCCTTGGCGAATACCGTACGAGTTCCGGTGTAGACCCCGTCCTTGTTCTCGTCGAGTTCGAAGATTCGGGCTCCACGAAGCTCGTGGTTCTCGGTACCGCCCAGACCGTACGTGCCGAATCCGGTGCCCGGGGCGTAGCCGAGTTCGATGCCGTAGTAGTCTCCCTTGAACGTATTGATGTGGTCGTGGCCGCAGTACACACCGCGTACGTCGCCGCGCTCCTGCAGGGCAGTGAACATGCCGGAGTTGAAGGCACCCACGTAGATCCCTTCGTTCTTGACTCCTTCGATGGAGTGCTTGGCCACGGCTTTCTCATGGTCGGCATCATTCGAGGTGAACTGGGAGCCGTACCACATGTGGTGGTGCTCCCACAGAGGGATATGGAAGAACATCAGAGACTGGACCTTGCCATAGCGCGCTTCGGTTGCCTGGGAAGCGTCGCGGTACCAAGCGATCTGCTCGGGTCGGATCCAGTCGTAGGACATGAGACCCTCGAAGTCCTGTCCGCCAATGGTCTTTGGCGCGTAGCGGTTGGAATCAAGCAGCCAGATGCCGAAGGCGGGCTTGGCGTTCTTGGATGAGGCGATCAGCAGTTGGGAGTTCGATTCGCCCTGGATCTTGTCATTCTTCGAATTGGTGTTGAACTTGTAGCCGCGAATGAAATCGAGAATTTTGGCATCCGTCATATTCGTGCCATTGGGCATCGAGTCCTCATCATGATTGCCAAAAGTCAGCGCCCAGGGGATGCCCCAGGATTCCATTGGCTGGACAACATTGTTGATAGCCTGCTTGACCTCGGTGGTGGTTTTCGGCGAACCATTGATGACATCTCCGTTGATGAGTGCGAAGCCCGGCTTTTCGGTATCCAGCACCTTGTCCATCAGCTCCAGGGTGCGGCGATCGGTGCGCGGGCCATCCTGGGTGTCGTTGAACTGGACGATTTTGAACTTGCCGTCTGCCGCGAACTTGAGCTTCGGGGTAGCTGCTGGGGCTTTCTTGGCCGGGGCTGCGGTCGCTGCTGTGCTGCTAGCAGCAAGGAGTCCGGTAATCGCGGCAGCTGTGCTGCCGATCAAAACTCCGCGACGGGGGACAGAAGAATTGCTCATAGGTGTGCCTTTCACATGAATAAGGTAGCCAGTATGAATTAGTTGGCTGATAACCACTAGAGCGTAGAGCTGGCTAGTGACCAGACAGTGAACGTTGGTAGTCGCTTCCTGCCCCTGCCCGTAAATAAAGCTGTAGAACATGCACCTTCGGGATTCCTGCCGATTCGGGCGTGCAACAGCTCACAAGATTTGTCGAGGCAAACATCAAACGTCTAATGTTTAAACGTGATCGTGAACTCAGCTGAACAGCCCGTCCCGCCCGATGCCCCGCAAGCTCGGAAATCCCCGTGGGTGGTCGGTGCCCTTGCCGTCGCCGCGGTAATCCTCGTCGGGTTGAACCTGCGTATGGGCATCGCCTCCGCGTCACCGCTCTTCCACGAGCTGCAGGAGATGCTGGGCTATGGCACCTTTATTGCCTCGCTGCTGCCGACCATTCCGGTGCTCTGCTTCGCGGTGGCTGGTGCCGCAACCAGCATGGTGATTCGCCGGACCGGCCTTGAATTGGGCATTGCTCTTTCCTTGCTGCTGCTTACGGCTGGCTTGGCCCTGCGAGTTGTCGATTCGACTTGGGCGCTATTGGCAGGCACTGTGGTGGGCATGAGTGGTCTGGCTATCTGTAACGTCGCCATGCCTTCCTTCATCCGCGAACATCACGGACACCGTTCGGCCTCGATGACCGCCGCCTACACGACAACCATGTCAATCGGCGCCACCTTCGCCTCCGCGGTCAGCATCCCTCTGGCAATGCAAGTCGGATCGCCCACAACCGCCTTGGCGTTTTGGGCGATACCGGCCACCTTGGCACTGCTGGCTTTTGTGCCCTTGTCTTTCGCGGGAAACCGCGCGAAGCCCGCTGCGGGCGTGCATGTCTCACCCTGGCCGCTGCTGGCCACGGGCAAGGGGCTGCTATTCACCACGGTCTTCGGAATTCAGTCCTTGCTGGTCTACACGGTGGTCAGCTGGTTGCCGCATATTCTCATCTCGCGCGGGCTGGAACCAGCTGCCGCCGGGCTGATGCTCGGAATCGTGCAGGGAGTGAGCATCCCGGCCGTGTTGATCATGCTCTGGATGGCCTCGAAGCCCGGTTTGCTGCGAAGTGCTTTCCTGCTGACCACAAGCTGCTCGGTACTTGGCTTCCTAGCCCTGCTGGTTCTGCCCGTGGAATTGTCCTTGATCAGCTCGATCCTCATCGGACTGGGATTCGGTGTCTTCCCGCTGGTTATGCTTATGCTCAGCCGCAGCGGTGGAAGCGCGGAGGAAACCACGGCCCTGTCCACGGTGGCTCAGTCGGTAGGCTACTTGATTGCAGCCCTTGGCCCGTTCGTACTGGGTCTGATGCAAGGCGCCTTGGGATCCTGGACCTTGGGCCTGGCGATAGTGCTGGCATTCGCGGTGGTTCAGTTGGTGTTCTGCTTTAAGCTCGGAGGCCTGCGCACCGAGGCCGATTCCCGGCAGTTGGTCGAAGTTGATGGTTCGGCCGAGGTGGAGCGCTCATGAGTAACATGCCAACGCGCCCACCGCTGGCCGATGAGGTCGTTGCCCGCTTGAGCGATGCCGTGGCGCAGGGACGCTGGGCGGTAGGGGATCGCATTCCGGCAGAACCCGAGCTGATCGCCGAAATGGGTGTTTCGCGCGGCACGCTGCGCGAAGCAATTAAGGCTCTGGCGCGCACGGGCATGTTCGAAGTTCGCCGGGGAGACGGCACCTATGTGCGGGCCACCAGTGAAATCAGCGGAACCGCGCAACGGGTCTACCGGGAACACTCCGACCAGGACGTACTGCAAGTGCGTTTTGCTTTGGATACACAGGCCGCGCGGCTCGCTGCGAAAGCTGCTGAGGCGACAGTGGTTGAACGGCTGCGCACTCTGCTGGGCCAGCGAAGCGATGCTTGGCGGGAACAGGATTACCAGACTTGGTCGCAGGCTGACTGGCAGTTTCACCTTGAAGTGGCGCGCGCCTCTGGCGTTCCGCTGCTGCATGAGATTTACGAGAGCTTCGGCGACGTCTTCCACGGCACGAAAATGGTACAGCGTCTTGCTGATGGCTTCGACGGGTGCTTGCGCGAAGGGCACGAGTCCCTGGTGGATGCCATCGAAGCCGCCGACGACGAAGCGGCCGCCCGAACAGTCATTGCTAACCTCGATTACTGCATGAGCTGGATGCCTTAACCATTGGCTCGTGAAGCTCGGTTCCTTTCGAATGATCGTCAAGTTTTGGCCGTCACGTGGATATCAGCCGGTCGATTCACTACTCGAAGCCTCTGAAGATTTAACTTACATGAACTGAATGCCGAATAGACCACCGTGCTCGTAGGTGTCATAGAGTTTTGGGTCGATTATGTACGGGTTCGGATCGAATCCGAACGTTTCAGTCTTAGATAAGTCGTCAGAGTTCATCGTCACGATATATTGCATATCTTCTTGCTCGCAAATATCGACCGCTAATTTAAAGGCGCGAGCAACTTGTCTTTCATCGACGCCATCAAATAAGTGGCTATCGTGTACTAGAAAATCAGGGCCGTGCCCTTCACGGTGTGCAATCACTGCCCAAGTTAAATCAAAACAAAACATCGTCATCTGCCCGATACCGCGGCTATCTTCACCACCGATGTGAGGTCTGATCTTTAGACTCGTCTCCAAGGGGTCGATTTGGATGTATGCCTCCCGGTCAGGACTGTAGAGAGCTGCAGAAAAACGCTGGAAGAGCTCGTTGATTGTGGCCACCTGGGTAGCACGCTCTTCAAGATCTTGTGCAATTTGTTGTTTCAACGTGAGGCGTTCCAGTTTGATTTCAGATTTTGTCGCCTCAAGTTTCTTGGCCGTATCGAATCGTGAGCGAAGCGAATCTAGTTGAGCCTCAGCCGTTGATAATCGTGTTGTGATCTCCGTGTACGCGTCTAGCGCCCCGCCTTCGTTGAGGATATTCAGAAGCCGCGCATGTTCCGTTCCTAGTTTATTCCGTTCTTCCGTCCGGTTTTCAATGCGGTTGCGTGTGGCTGCGAGCTCGGTTTCAAGATAAGTCCGTCTGTTCAGCGTGACTGAAGCATGGAACTCGAGGACCTCGTCATATGTCCTTGTTACCGAATCTGGCAGTACAAGTCCCAACTCCTGATAAACTCTAAAGACGTATTCTGCATCTGGCTCGGATTCTGAAGCTAGAGCGTTCTCAAAATCGCTAAGATTTCGTCGATCTGCCGCATCGCGCATGCGAGAATTGCGTATTTTCTCATCGATTTCATCTGCCTGGCGTTGGATAGATTCATACTCTGGTACGACATTGAACTTTTTTATCTCAGTAGAAAGTTCTTCGACGCGTCTGGTTGCGGCTACGATTTGACCACGAAGCTCTGACGCCGACCCAATTACTAATCCGAAAATTGGGTCTTTCGTGGCTTTGGTAAGTTCCTTCCTGAGACGTTCACGTGCCGCGATGTTCTGGTAGTTAGAAACAAGGCGCCAATTTAGTCCAAGCAGATATGCAATATTAGTTGTGGCTTCGGTTATGGATTGGCGAGGAAACGTCGAGATCGGATCGTTGAATCCTTTCTGGCTGTCGCGTCGCACATACAGAGAAACAAGGCCACGGGCGCTCAACCCGGCGTGGTTCAGCGGAAAAGAAAACAGGTCTCGCCCGATTGCTTCTGTCCACTCGCGATTGGTAGCCGATCCCATCGCGCCAACATGCTGACCGGCATCAATGGCGTTTGGAGTTGAGACTATTTGATTTCGTTTCGTGAGAGACCTTGTTACGGAGACCTGAGGGACTTTCGAATTCCAATCTAGTGTTAAGGTGAAGGAATAATTCTTCAATGCTTCTTTTCGCAGCACAGAATCTGTGAGCCGACTTAGGCCAAGTGTGAAGTGAAGAATTTCAATTAGCGACGACTTCCCTGCTCCGTTGCGGCTGTCTGTATCAGAAGATTCGTTGCTCTTTTCAGCAATGAGGATGTTGAAACCTCGTTGGAAAGTCACAGTTTTGAATTCAGGTATCTGGGAGGTAATTTTGCCGAGCATTTATTTGTCCTTGATCCTGCGTAGGAGGCCTTCGTCGTAATAGATATTTCCGCAGGCGAAAAGTAGATCAAGAGCATACGAAAACCAAATGAATGATATTGGCTCTTTCGCATTATGATCGTGACGCCATTTATGTATGAGATTCCACGTCTCTGTTACTGTCAATGGTCTATCGAGAACTTGGATTATTTGGGCTGAAATCGACAACAATGCGCGCTGCGGCGAAATGCCTTTGGTAGGAATGATCATGTCAAAGCCACCTGAGGTGTCCATCCATCGGGTGCATCCTCAAAGATGTCACATGATTGGAAAAAGCTTGAGAGTACTGCTGTCTGCGCCCTGTATACGGGTCCAGTCGCCGGACGCGAACCACCCAAGAAAGTCCTTAGACCAAGTAGTATCTCTTCTGGGTCATCCCAATTTTCGCGTAATTCCTTGTACTCACGATGAAAAGATGCTGCGACTTCGTCCCGTTCCATAGCATCGATTCGATCTGAATAGTAGGAATCAATTACATCACTGTGTTTCATACCGTCGCGTAGTTCCGCTTGAGTCTCTGGAGTTAGCGCACTGTAAACGAGCTTGAAAGCTGAGATCGGCCCCAAGTTAGGTGGATCGTTGTCTGTAATTCGGGACTTGGCAAGAATTTTGAGCAATTCTGACATTTCGTCTAGTCCAATACCGATGGCATGGTTTAGCGGCAGTTGGCGTCCGAGCACCTGCTCGACATCGTAAATATCGCAGCGCCCCAGCATGTCTCGAAGTTGTCTCGTGCCAATTAATTCAAATCTGGTTTGATCATGCTGCGAGCGAAGCTCAGCCAACCGACTCGCGACGTCGGGATGCACGCCACGAGAGTCATTGTGCACGAAAACAAAGGTGGAAAACTGTCCGGACCGTTGGCGAAATGCGCTCTCCACATCCCCATTCAACTTTTTAATTGTTGCGGAAGAACTGGGAACTTCAGGTGCGTAGCAAGCGTAGAGTTTCTTGCCTGAAAGGGAGAGCCCATCGCTTCCTTTGTCACCGAGTTTGCCGTGAGTCCGAACATCGACAAATGTTGGATCGCACAATGACATTATGTCGTGAAAAAGCGACTCAAAAGCAGCACCTGTTCGCTCATGCATAACCGACCAAAGGACCGGCCGGAGTGCCATGCGTTCGTCAAAATCCATTATTCTCCCGTCAAGATAGGATTCAGGGAACTCAGTTCATTCCTGCAAGAAGTCGCTGTCTAACACGAACCTTCAGAGAGAAGAGGACGGAGCCTGTATAACCGTATCCATAAAAGGTGAATATATTTAATTTGTTGCGACTTCATGGATATAAAATAGTTGGATATCAATGAAATCAATAGCTGGATTGTTGCAGGGTGGAATGACCGGACAAGCCAGGCACTCATTTTAACCTTGTGTTTTAGACAGCCTTCATGCGCCTAACGTTTTCCTGCACTACTGCCTTGAAGTCGCCACCGGACGCCGCAAAGGTGTTGCGCTGCAGTTGGTATTCGGCGCCGCGTTCAATAAGGCGGATGATGCCCTGGAGTTCATCGCTGCAGCCGAGTTGCTCGGCCACCGGTGCCAAGCGCTTCACTTCGGCGCGCAGGTGGTCGGTCACCAGCATCTCGTCGCCCTGGGCGTTGAGAATGATGATGGCGTCCAAGCCGTAGCGGGCGGCACGCCATTTATTCTCCACCCGGAACCAGGCCGGCATGACAGGGACCTTGTACCCGGCTTCGATTGCCAGAGACATGTCGTGCACTAGGCACTGGGTCAGCGCGGTAATCGCGGCAATGTCATCCAGGGAGCTCAGTCCGTCGCAGATGCGCATCTCCACGGTGCCGAAGCGCGGCACCGGGCGGACGTCCCAGCGGATTTCGGAGACGTCATCGATGACGCCGGTGTGCAGCATGTCCGCCACGTGGGATTCGTATTCGGACCAGGAATTGAAGTGGAAGGGGATTCCGGCGGCTGGTAGCTGCTGGAACATCAGCGAACGCTGCGAAGCGTACCCGGTATCTTCCCCGCCCCAGTAGGGGCTGGAGGCGCTGAGTGCTTGGAAATGCGGCTGGTAGTTGATCAGTCCGTCGGTGATCGGCAGCGCCTTGTCACGGCTGTCCAGCCCAACGTGCACGTGCACCCCGTAGATCACCATCTGCCGTCCCCACCATTGGGTACGGTCAATCAAGTTTGCATAACGCTCTTTGTCGGTGACGGGCTGTGAGATCGGGGCGGCAAAGGGATGCGAACCAGCGGAATACAAGTCCACACCGTGTTTTGCAGCCACCTCGTTGAGCATGCGCACATTGGTGCGTAGCTCTTGCGCAGCTTCAGCGACGGTGTTGTGAACCCCGGTAACTATCTCAACTGTGTTCATCAGCAGTTCGGGCTTCACCGTGGGGTGCTCATCCTCGCTGCTTAGCCCTGCATCTTCCTTGAGCTGATCAAGGATTTTTTCGGCGACCGAGCACAAGTCCGCACTTTCGCGATTGACCAAGGCGATTTCCCATTCAACACCAATGGTGGACTGAGAAGACTTGGCGAACTCGATTTTCTGCACGGCGCTCCTAATGCTGACGTCTCGGACGGAAGGCTCCGGAGCCGAATAAAACTAGACGGTTAAACCATCGAATTATTCGAAGGCCTTCCATTCTTATTGTAAGTTTTGCGTCACCCCTGCCATGACATTCATCCGGTGGGAGGTGCATCACTATAGATTAGTGCGGTTCCGCCTCGACGGCCACACGATTCTGGCCGATACGGGCAAGAATGAGCGTTGCGTGCTTCTTCGCCGACTTCGGGGCACCAGCCAGCAGGATGCGGCGCAGCTCCTCGGGCAGCACATCCACTCCGCGCTTTTTGATATCCAAGCTGCCAATGCCGTTGGCCTTCACCCAGGACTTCAACTTCTTCACGTTGTAGTCGTGGACTTCCAAGACTTTGAACCCGCGGGCGAATGGGGTCTGCAACTGCTCTGCGTGCGTGAAGTAGGCAATGTGCTCATCCAGCAAGTGTCCGCCGGTGGATTCGAGCAATGTGGAAATCAGGTGCGAACGAATCACCGCACCATCGGGTTCATAGAGATGTGCTTGGAGTTCGCCTACCGGAGCCAGCGGATCCTGCTCCACGGTGAGCTCGCTGGTCAGTTCGTGAGCACCGGTTTTATCGATGACCAGGGCCGCGCGGGCCACGTCCGGGCGTTTCAGCTTGCCGAACCACAAGCCGGCTTCGATTACCGAGCCGTGATCGGATATCCACACCGCCTCGGCACCGGCCGGAATCGCTTCATGCGGCAGGCCCGGGCCGAGCTTCACTCCGACGTCCAGTCCGGAGTCCACGAGCTTCTCCACGAAGGACAGGGGAGGGGAGAATGCCTCCGGGTCGAAGAGTCGGCGGGTACTGCCGGTTGCGTCGGTGCGTCGGGCCGGGTCCAGCCATACGCCATCGATGCCGGTGAGGTCCGCGGTTTCGGCGCTGCCGTGCACAACGCGGGCATTTTCGAAGGGCATCAAGTTCAAGGTGGTAGCCGCGGCGGTGGTTTCATCCTGTTCCACGGCAGTGACCTGCAATCCGGCGCTGGCCAGGGCGATCGAGTCGGCACCGATGCCGCAGCCCAGGTCGGCCACGTGGGTGCTGCCGGCCTGAACGAAGCGGCGGGCGTGCAGCCCGGCGATGGTCAGGCGGGTGGCCTGCTCAAGCCCTGCGGGAGTGAAGATCAAGGTATCGGCAAAGGGGCCAAACTTGACCCGGCCGCGGAAGCGCAGCTCGGCTTGGGAGATCACCGCACGCACCACCTGGGCGTCATGCCCTTCCTTGCGAAGTTTTTCGTTCAAGGACCACGCCGCGTCCTTGGTTGCCGCCATGGACGGATCGACGGTCGCCAATAGAGCCCACCCCTCGGGGGAGAGGAGAGCCGCGAATTGGTCGTTGAGTGTTGAATCATTTGAAGCCTGAGCCATGGAACAAGCCTATCGTCATCCGGCACCCTTCCCGGCGTTCGGGGTTTCGAGGCTACGGGGAGGTACTACGGACATAATGTGACAAATGCGCGTCATATTAATGGGGCTTGTTCCGAGCTATCAAGCTCTATGAAATACAGCGGGAGGCGCTCAAATCCGAGGCTTTTGCGGGCCCGTCTGTGCAAAGGTCGGCGAAGGTGGCCGATCGCTAGAGCAAGCTTTGCTAATTCTTACATATGTGAAGGCCAAGCAAAGCATGCGTCTTGAATGGGGCACCTTCCATCTCGTCCGCCATGCCAGCGGCCATGCTTTAGTCTTCTCCAGCCCATGAGGAGAAGCGGCGTGGGCCTGCAGCCTCGAAGGCGCCGCCATGGTGAGCGGGGGAGGCGCTCGCTAGTCCCGTCCCTGCTGTGGCGCACGTCGCATCGACCCCGCCTTCTCGTGTTGTATGTCACCTGTGAACAAACTTAGGCAGAGCACGAGTCAACCCGCCGCGGTGCAGCGTGGCACCGCGGCGGAGAATCCAGCAACGGGAACGGACCCGGCCCAGCACCAGCTCAAGCGCGGGCTGAGCAGCCGGCACCTGCAGATGATCGCCATTGGCGGTTCCATTGGCACCGGGCTGTTCGTGGCCTCCGGAGGCACCATCGCCCAAGCAGGCCCGGGTGGCGCGCTGCTGGCCTACGCCGCGGTGGGCCTCATGGTCTACCTGCTGATGCAGTCCTTGGGGGAGATGACCGCCAAGATCCCGGTGGCCGGTTCCTTCCAGACCTTCGCGACCCGCTTCGTCTCGCCTTCCTTCGGCTTTGCCATCGGCTGGAACTACTGGTTCAACTGGGCCATCACCGTCGCGGCCGAATTGGTGGCCGCCGGCATTGTCATGAGCTTTTGGCTTCCCGATGTCCCAGGCTGGGTCTGGGCCGGGGCTTTCCTGGTGGCGCTCACCGCGCTGAATGCCCTGTCTTCCAAGGCCTTCGGCGAAGGCGAATTCTGGCTGGCCATGATCAAGGTGGTCACCGTCGTCGCTTTCCTGGCCGCCGGCATCCTGATGATCTTCGGGGTGCTCGGCGCGCAGACCGATCCGCTGGCCAATTGGCGCGAAGGCAAGGACGTCTTCCACGGCGGCTGGCTGTCCATCGTCTCGGTGTTCATGATCGCCGGGTTCTCCTTCCAGGGCACCGAGCTGGTGGGCGTGGCCGCCGGCGAGGCCAAGGATCCGCGCCGCGAGGTGCCCAAGGCCATCCGCCGGGTGTTCTGGCGCATCATGCTCTTCTACATCGGCGCCATCTTCGTCATTGGCTGCCTGATTCCCTTTGCCGATCCCAGCCTGCTGGCCAGCGGCGAAGCCGATGTGGCTTCCTCGCCGTTCACCCTGGTCTTCGAGCGTGCCGGCATCGCCTTTGCCGCCGCCGCCATGAACGCGGTCATCCTCACCGCCATCCTCTCCGCGGGAAACTCGGGGCTCTACGCCTCGACCCGCATGCTCTACTCCATGGCCCACGACGGCAAGGCGCCCAAGGTCTTCGGGCGCACCAACTCCCGCGGGGTGCCGATCATGGCCTTGCTGGCCACCTCGGCGGTGGGCCTGTTCGGCTTCCTGACCGCGCTGGTGGGACAGGGCGCCGCCTACACTTGGCTGCTGAATGTCTCCGGGCTGTGCGGGTTCATTGTCTGGGTGGGCATCGCCGTTTCGCACTACCGCTTCCGCCGCGGCTATCTGGCGCAGGGCTACAGCGTGAAGGACCTGCCCTATCTCGCGCCGCTGTTCCCGCTGGGGCCTATCGTGGCCTTCGTGATGCTGATCGCGGTGATTGTCGGGCAGAACTATCAGGCGGTGATGGCCGGGCATGGACTGGAAGTGCTTTCGGCCTACATCGGGCTGCCGCTGTTCCTGGGGCTGTGGCTGGTGCACCGGATGGTCACCAAGTCCAAGGTCGTCAAGCTTTCCGAGATGGATCTCTCCGCCCCGGAGGACATCGAGGAGTCGGCCGCAGTGCGCTCTGGGCGAACCAGTGTGACGAACTCGGTCAATCGTTAGCACTCGCCTTGACCGAGTGCTAATCCACGGCCTAAAGTCATCTGTGGGTGTCCAGTTGAACAGGATTTTTATCCAGTTCAATAAGACACACCGCCTGACTGGATCACACCAACTGGCACCGCGACGACGGTTGGTCCAATGCCATAGGGCGAAACCCTACATTCATTGGTTCATACACGAAAAGGAGAGACCATGTCTGTCTCCATCAAGCCACTCGAAGACCGCATCGTCATCAAGCAGGTCGAGGCCGTAACCACCACCGCTTCCGGTCTGGTCATCCCTGACTCCGCCAAGGAAAAGCCACAGGAAGGTACCGTTGTCGCAGTAGGCCTCGGCCGCGTTGACGACAACGGCAACCGCATTCCACTGGACGTTGCCGAAGGCGACGTGGTGCTGTACTCGAAGTACGGCGGAACCGAGGTCAAGGTCGGCAACGAAGAGTACCTGGTGCTCTCGGCTCGCGACGTCCTGGCTGTCGTCGTAAAGTAACGCCAACCTCGCAGCTCTCCGGTCCCAACTCCTTTGACGCGCACGCGTTTGACGGGGTTCGGGGCCGAACTGCGACCGATGCTATTTCAGGAGTTAATGCATGGCTAAGCAGCTAGCATTCAACGAGGAAGCGCGACGCGCCCTCGAAGCGGGCATCGATAAGCTCGCAAACACGGTGAAGGTCACCCTCGGCCCACGCGGCCGCAACGTGGTGCTCGCCAAGAGCTGGGGCGCCCCGACCATCACCAACGACGGTGTCACCATTGCGCGTGAGATCGATCTGGAAGACCCATACGAGAACCTTGGCGCGCAGCTGGCCAAGGAAGTCGCCACCAAGACCAATGATGTGGCCGGCGATGGCACCACCACCGCGACCGTGCTGGCACAGGCACTGGTCAAGGAAGGTCTGAAGAACGTAGCGGCCGGCGCCGCACCGGGCGATATCCGCAAGGGCATCGAACTGGCAGTAGAGATTGTCGCCGAACGCCTGAAGGCCAACGCCGTGGCGGTCGAAGACAAGGTCGCCAACGTGGCAGCCATCTCGGCACAGGACGAGGAAATCGGCGCACTGCTGGCCGAGGCCTTCAAGACCGTGGGCACCGACGGTGTCATCACCATCGAAGAGTCCTCGACCACCGCCACCGAACTGGTCCTCACCGAGGGTATGCAGTTCGACAAGGGCTACCTGTCCCCGCAGTTCATCACCGACCAGGAACGCCAGGAAGTTGTCCTGGAAGACGCGGTCGTGCTGATCAACCCGGGCAAGATCTCCACCGTGGCAGAATTCCTGCCGCTGCTGGAAAAGGTGCTGGAGACCAAGAAGCCACTGCTGATCATTGCCGAGGACGTCGAGGGCGAAGCCCTGTCCACGCTGGTGGTCAACAAGCTGCGCGGCCTGCTGAACGTGGTTGCCGTCAAGGCTCCGGGCTTCGGCGACCGCCGCAAGGCCATGATGCAGGATCTGGCGATCCTCACCGGCGCCCAGGTTGTCTCGGCCGAGCTCGGCCTGCAGCTGGACCAGGTCGGCACCGAGGTTCTCGGTTCCGCCCGCCGCGTGACCATCACCAAGGATTCGACCACCATCGTTGATGGCGCCGGAACCGAGGAAGACGTCGCAGAGCGCGTAGCCCAGCTGCGCGCAGAGCACGCCCGCACCGACTCCGAATGGGACCGTGAGAAGCTGGCCGAACGCCTGGCCAAGCTCTCCGGTGGCATCGGTGTCATCAAGGTCGGCGCCTCCACCGAGGTTGAGCTCAAGGAACGCAAGCACCGCATCGAGGACGCAGTGTCCTCCACCCGTGCGGCGCTTGAAGAGGGCATTGTCGCCGGTGGCGGTACCGCACTGGTTGACGCGCTCTCGGCACTGGACGAAGACGCACGCGTCGCCTCGGCGACCGGCGATCTGGCAGCCGGCGTGGGCATTGTGCGCCGCGCCCTGGTTCAGCCGCTGTTCTGGATCGCTACCAACGCCGGCTTCGACGGCGCGGTAGTAGCCTCGAAGGTGGCCGAAACCGGCCCGAACGAGGGCTTCAACGCCAAGACCGGCGTCTACGAGAACCTGCTCAATGCAGGGGTCATCGACCCGGTCAAGGTCACCCGTTCGGCGCTGCTCAACGCAGCCTCGATCGCTGCCCTGGTGCTGACCACCGAAACCTTGGTTGCCGAGAAGGCTCCCGAGGAAGAGGCTCACGCCCACTAGCAGTACCAAGAAGCCGCCGCTTCCCCCAAAAGACGTCAGTCTTGCGGGGGAGGCGGCGGCTTTTTTGCTTTCTTGCCCGCCGCTCACCGCGGGCCGAGGCGCGCCCACTGTGACAGAATCAGTTCGCCCCGGCCCGAGGGGTAAACACCGCAAGTCATCCCGGTTAGCCCGATAGCCTTATCCGGCTCAGGTGCGCTCGCATAGCTCGCGTTATGCGCAAAATGAGCTGCCCTTGGTAGAATCTTTGGTTGTCCGGTGCCGTTCCCCGTCATCTTGGACAATTGCCCACCAATCGACGAGGAAAGCGGCACCGCGTGTCACCAGCGATCCCCAGCCCACGGAGCACCGTGCCGCGCACGGAATTCCGTGCCGATTTGCAGGGCCTGCGCGCGCTCGCCGTGCTGCTGGTGATGTGCTATCACATCTGGTTCCAACGGGTCTCCGGCGGCGTGGACATCTTCCTGATGCTCTCGGCCTTCTTCCTCACCGGCTCGCTGGCGCGCAAGCTCCAGTCCGGAGACAAGCCCTCGGTGCTGGGCAACTGGCTGCACCGCTTCTCCCGGCTGCTGCCGCAGGCGGCGCTGATCATCATCGCCACCGCGCTCACCGCCTGGCTGGTGCTGCCCGGAACCCGCTGGCTGGCGCTCATCCAGGAGGCCTTCTCCTCCCTGTTCTTCATCCAGAACTGGACGCTGGCCACCGCCGAAGTGGACTACTACGCCTTCAACACCTCCGCCGCCTCCCCGCTGCAGCACTTCTGGTCGCTCTCGGTCCAAGGACAGATCTTCCTGCTCTGGCCGCTGCTGCTCATCGGCGCCGCGCTGATCTGGCGGCGCTGCTTCTCCCGGCACAGCTTCGCGAAGATCGCGGCCATCATGTTCGCCGCCATCTTCGCCGGCTCGCTGAGCTACTCCATCTACCTCACCGCGGCCGATCAGCAGCTGGCCTACTTCCACACCGGGACCCGGCTCTGGGAGTTCGCGCTGGGCTCGCTGCTGGCCCTGGGCCTGCCTGCCCTGTCCCGGCTGCCCGAGGCGCTGCGCCGGATCGGCGGCTGGGCCGGCCTGGTGATCATCATCGGCTGCGGCGCGCTGCTGGACGTGCAGGGACAATTCCCCGGCTTCCTCGCGCTGGTGCCCACCCTGGGCGCCGCCCTGCTGGTCATCGCCCCGGGCACCCCGCGTCGGAGCAACCCCGCCGGCTGGCTGGGCAACGCGGCGCTGGTGAAGCTCGGCGAACTGTCCTACGGCATGTACCTGTGGCACTGGCCGCTGCTGGTCTTCTACCTGCACCTGGCCCCGGTGGACCACGCCTCCCCGATGGCCGGGGCGCTGCTGATTCTCGGCTCCATCGCGCTGTCGGCGGCGAGCACCCGCTGGGTGGAAAAACCGCTGCTGGCCGTGCAGCGCGCCGGCGCCCTGCCGGTGCTGCGCTTCCTGGGCCAGCCAAAGCTGGTCAGCCAGGCGCTGGTGATCGTGGTGGCCCTCTCGGTGGCCTCCGTGCCGATCGCCGCCTGGGAATCAAATGTCGAAAAGCGCCGCGCGCAGGCCGCCGCGCAGGCCCCGGAGGAGAACCCCGGGGCGATGGCCACCGACACCTGGGATCCGTCCCCGGCCGCGCTGACCCTGCCGCTGCGCACCGAACTGGACACCGAATGGCAGACCCCGGGTGAGAACTGCAGCGGCACATACACCCCGGAGGACCCGGCGATCCTGTTCTGCAACCAGGGCGGGGATCCGGCGGCCAAGCCCGATCTGGTGCTGCTCGGCGACTCCCATGTGCAGCACTGGTCCGAGGCCGCCGCACGCACCGTCGAAGAGGCCGGCGGCAGCTGGGTGATGATCTACCAGCCCGGCTGCCGCTACGGCTCCACCGACAACCTGGATGACCCCGAATGCGCCGCCTTCCTGCCCGCGGCCCGCGACTACGTGGAGCAGTTGGCCCCGGACATGGTGCTCACCGTGGCCACGCGCACCGCAACCTGGATCGACGACGCCGGGCGCAGCGCCGGAGCCCAGGAGGCCATGGCCGATGACTACGCCGCGGCCATCGAGCCCTTCGTGCAGGCCGGCAGCCAGGTGATCGCGATGCGCGACACCCCGCGCTATGAATATTCCATCCCCGAATGCGTGGACCGCAACCGGGCCGCGCCCGAGGCCTGCGATGCCCCGACCACGGACAAGCTGGCTGAGGTGAACCCGGTGGACCGGTTCCTTCAGACCCACGATTACGGCTCCCGGGTGGTCTCGCTGGATCTGACCGGCATGCTCTGCCCGGAGGGTACCTGCAAGGCGGTGATCGGCAACGTGCTGGTCTACCTGGACGATTCGCATTTGTCCAAGACTTTTGTGACCAGCGCCGCCGATCGCTTCGCCGCCTCCTTCACGCGGGCCACCGGCTGGAACAAGGAATAAAAAACCGGCCCTGTGACGTTAGCTTAGACACAGATCACCAACGGGAATCGTCAGCACCCCAAAAGGGATCTACCATTTAAGCAACCTCCGCTTTCGCTCCGAAAGGTTCTTACGTGACTGAGTTCAACCCCTTTGCCTTTGAAGGACTCACCTACGACGACGTCTTGTTGTTGCCTGGCCCCACGGATGTGATCCCCTCCGACGCGGACACCACCACCCGCTTCACCAAGCGCATCAACATCCAGACCCCGATCAGCTCGGCGGCGATGGACACCGTAACCGAGGCTTCCATGGCAATCGCGTTGGCTCGCCAGGGCGGCATCGGCGTGATCCACCGCAACCTGTCCATCGAGAACCAGGCCAAGCAGGTGGACCAGGTCAAGCGCAGCGAGTCGGGCATGATCACCGACCCGGTCACCGTGCACCCCGGCGCCACCCTGGCCGAATGGGACGACCTCTGCGCCCAGTACCGCGTCTCGGGCCTGCCGGTCATCGATGAGAACCGCAAGCTGCTGGGCATCATCACCAACCGCGACACCCGCTTCGTGCCGCGCGAGAACTACATGACCACCAAGGTCTACGAGGTGATGACCGGCATGCCGCTGGTCACCGCCAAGGAAGGCGTCGCCCGGGATACCGTGATCGAGCTGCTGTCCAAGAACCGCATCGAGAAGCTTCCGCTGGTCGACGACTCCGGTGTGCTCACCGGGCTGATCACCGTCAAGGACTTCGACAAGGCCGAGCAGTACCCGCTGGCCACCAAGGACGAGGACGGCCGGCTGCGCGTCGCCGCCGCCGTGGGCTTCTTCGGAGAAGGCTACGAGCGGGCGATGACGCTGATCGAGGCCGGCGTGGACGCACTGGTGGTGGACACCGCCAACGGCCACTCCCAGGGCGTGCTGGACATGATCGCGCGGCTGAAGAAGGATCCGGCCGCCGCGCATGTGGACGTCATCGGCGGCCAGGCCGCCACCCGCGAGGGCGCGCAGGCGCTCATCGACGCGGGCGCCGACGCCATCAAGGTGGGCGTGGGCCCCGGCTCGATCTGCACCACCCGCATCGTCGCCGGCGTGGGCGTGCCCCAGGTCACCGCCATCTACGAGGCGGCCAAGGCCGCCATCCCGGCCGGCGTGCCGCTGATCGCCGACGGCGGCCTGCAGCACTCCGGCGACATCGGCAAGGCCCTGGTCGCCGGCGCCGACTCGGTGATGCTCGGCTCGCTTTTGGCCGGCACCGCAGAATCCCCGGGCGACCTGGTCTTCATGGGCGGCAAGCAGTTCAAGGCCTACCGCGGCATGGGATCCATGGGCGCGATGGAAACCCGCGGCAAGAACACCTCCTACTCCAAGGACCGCTACTTCCAGGCCGACGCACCGTCGAACGAGAAGCTGATCCCCGAGGGCATCGAGGGCCAGGTTCCCTACCGCGGCCCGCTCTCCGCGGTGGTCCACCAGCTCGCCGGCGGCCTGCGCCAGACGATGTTCTACGTCGGCGGGCGCACCATCCCCGAGCTGAAGGCCCGCGGCAAGTTCGTGCGCATCACCTCGGCCGGGCTGAAGGAATCGCACCCACACGACATCATGATGACCGTCGAGGCGCCGAACTACCGTTCACGCTAAAGCAGCCAGGCCCAGCGCCCCGGACCTTCCCCCAGCGGAAGGACCGGGGCGCTTTGCCATGTTCCCGAAGGGGCCGCAGGGTTTAAACTAAAGAGCACAGGAGAGTCGCACCCCGCGAAGCTCGGGGACCTGCACGTCTCTCGCAGCTGCCAAGGAGCAAGTGATGAACAGCATCGAGCCATCCTTCGACCGGTACACCAGCGGCACCCTGCGCGATCGGGTCTTCGCCGCGCTGCGCAGCGCGGGAGTGAATCCGCAGGCCTTCAAGCCGGCTGACCTGCGCGAGGCGGACCATTTCCACACCGGCGGGCTGCAGGCGACCAGCTTCGTGGCAAATTCCCTCGAACTCGGCGCGGGAACCCGGGTGCTCGACGTGGGCGCCGGCCTGGGCGGGCCGGCGCGCTGCTTCGCCATGCGCGGCGCCCTGGTCACCGGGGTGGACATCACCGCCGAATTTGTGGACCTGGCCCGGGAGCTGGACGCGAACTGCGCGCTGGATCGGTCCATCACCATGCTGCAGCGCCCGGGGCACGACACCGGGTTGGCCAATGCCAGCTTCGATGCGGCGGTGCTGATGCACGTGGGCATGAACCTGGCCGACAAGCCTTCGGTCTTCGCGGAGGTCTGGCGGCTGCTGCGCCCCGGGGCGGTGTTCGGCATCTACGACCTGATGGGTACCAACAACCTGCCCTACCCGATGCCGTGGGCCGAGCGGGCCGAGGCCTCCTTTGTGGAATCCGCCGCGGACTACGCCGGCGCGCTGAAGGACGCCGGGTTTGCGGTCACCGGGCAGGTCGAGCGCACCGTGGAGGTGCTCGAGGTCCTGGAGCAGATGCGCGGGGCGCTGGAGGCGGGAACCGACCCGCTGGCCACCCCGCTGGTTCTGCGCGAGGACGGCCCGCTGGCCGTGGCGAACCTGAGCGCGGCGATCACCTCCCGGCAGCTGGTCCCGCTGCTGATGCTCGCAAGCAAGCCGGCATAGCGCCCGGTTTTTCCCCGCGCGGAAGCTTATCCACAGTCCGCGCTCCGCAAGCCCACCCCCTGTTTGTTCGCGGGCATACTCGAACCCATGAACACCACCGCCCTCGGGGACACCCTCAGCCAGCTGGACCGGAAGCTCACCGAGCTCACCGGCCCAGCCGCGTCCCCGAGCCTGGCGGGCACCGACCTGCGGGCCCTATTCACCGGCACGACGCAGCTGCTCGCCACCCTGCGCGAACACCTGGCCGGCACCGAGGACCCGCGCCTGGCCCTGGAACTGGCCACCGCCGGACAAGCGCTGGCCGATGAAGCCGCCCGCATGCGCGTGGCCGCCGCGGACCGCATCGCCGCCACCAACGCCCACACCCTCCACCCCGAGGAACTCGACGTGCTGCGCACCGCCGGAGCCGACACCACCCGGGACGCGCGCCGCTGCGCCGGGCGGGCCAGCTTCCTGGACCCCGCCGCGCTCTTAGCGTCCTGGCTCCACCTGCCCTATGCCGAAGCGGCCGGCCTCGTCCAGGACGCGAGCGACCTCATTGGCCGCCGGGACCCGGCAGGAAACCTGCTCCCGCCGCGCTTCACCCATCTCTCGGAGCTGTTCACCGCCCCGGACCCCGCCCGCACCCCGGTGCTGCACCCGGCCCTCGTGCAGGAGACCTGCCGCAAGCTGGCCAAACGCGAACCGAAGGACCTGACCTTCGAAGGCACCGGCACCGAGCCGACACTGCTGCACACCGATGGACGGGCGGTGGAGGAACACGCCGCCGAGGTGCTGCGCGGGGCGCAGAGCGTGAAGGAAGCCGAGAAGCACGTGACGAAGCTGATCAACAACGCCGCCACGACTCCGGGCACCGCCACAAAGGCCTCGCTTCGGCGCGGGTTGCATGCGTTGCCGGTGCGCAATGCGCTCAGCCGGGAGTTCCTTTTGCGGGTGAGCACGCTGGAGGGTGAGGTGCTCGATTCGTTGATCGCGCAGGCCAATAATCCGCGCACCCGGGTGGGGCAGGCGGTGCGTACGAACCGCGGAGACCCTGCACCGTCCCACGATGAAGCAGAAGCATCCGGCGCCACCGAGTCGACCAGCGGCGAACAGATCAGCACCGACGAGGACGCGAAGCCAAACAGTTCCACAGCGGACGCCGATCTTGTGAACGATCCGGTGGTACCGGAAGTCGTTGTCGCAGACACGCAATGCGCTGCAGATCGTGAAGCCCCTTCACCGGAAGCCGGCACCAAAGCCGCATCGGGTTTGGGCTTCCCGGATTTCCTTCCCGAAGGCGTGGGCAACGAAGCACGCTGGGACCCCGAAGAGACCGAAACCATCGCGACCGTACCCGAACGGGCGTTAAACGCGCTGCTGGACATCCTCACCACCACCGATGGAGGCGGGCGGCGGATCCGGCCGGAGGTGATCGTGCATCTGAAGCTCGAAAACCTGCAAGATTTGGCTGCCGGGGATGCGCGCACCGCGCACGGGGTGCATCTGCCGCCCGGCGAGCTCAGACGGCTCTTGTGCCAGGCAGAGATCATTCCGGCGGTGTTCAACTCGAAGAGCGAACTGCTCGATTATGGCCGGGCCCAACGGATCGTGCCGGAGAAGCTCAAACGTGCGGTGCTGGCCCGCGATGGCGGGTGCATTGTGCCCGGCTGCACGGAGCCGCCGGAGAAGGTGGAGTTCCACCATATTGATCCGTGGTGGCTGGGTGGGCCGACGAAGCTGGGCAATCTCGGGGCTTTGTGCCGGGGTGCGCATATGGATGCCGATGCGGGGCGGATCCAGGTGGTGCTGGTGGATGGGTTGCCGCATGTGATTTTGCCGAAGCATGTTGATCCGGAGCAGCAGCCGCGGCGTAATACGTATTGGGACTAGCCACCGGTTAGCGGGAGAACTCCGTCCACCGCGCGGGGCACGCCACCGGGGGAGCCAAGGGGGAACGCCAAGGCCTGCGCGTCCAGTGGATGAAAGCGGCAGCCGTGCCCACGTAGAATGAAGGCACGGCGGCACCCACCGGTGCGCGGGAGCTACCCGCCTGCGCGTATCCGTGAACGAAGGACATTATCTTGGCACAACCCGCGAATCTGAAGAAGCTCGCCCGCGAACGCATGGAACGTACCGGGGAGAGCTATACGACCGCGCGCAAGAACATCCTGACCGACAAACCCGAAGGCCCCAAGGCCGTGCGCGCCGCGGCCGCCCGGAACTACGCCAAGGAAGCACGGGATGCCAGGGCGGCAGAGAAAACCGGCAAGAAGCCCAAGCCGGCCCCTGCGCCAGCCCCGGCACCGTCACCGGCGGAGGAGCTTCCCGAATACCCGGCTCCGACCGACGTTGTGCAGTACGACGCGGGCCTCTGGCATCGGGTGCTCACCCAGGCCGGAGTGACCAATCCCGCCACCGGCGAACCGATGAGCGAGGCCCTGCTGGCCGGTCTGGCCGGAGGCATCGGCTTCATGGTCTTCACCTTCGAGTACGAAGAGGTGACCACCGCAACCATCGTGACCCGCGCACACCCCGAGCCGTACACGCAGAACCTGCTCACCCGCAGCGGGGCTAAGGTCAACGAACGCACCACCGGTTCGGCGCAACGCGCCGCCGAATACCTGGACCACGCGCTGGACGCCGGACGTGCGGTGGTCGTGCGCGTGGCAGTCGGTGCCCTGCCCTGGATCGAATCCAGCGAGGTCGATGAGGCCGAAACCATCGACCTGGTCATCGTCGGCGAACACGAGGATGACCTGCTCGTCGACGACGGATCGGGCTCGCTGATGCCGATCAGCCCGAGCGATCTGGCCGCCGCCCGCGCCAAGCGCAAGAAGGAAAAGCATTGGCAGGCGTGGATTCCTTCGCGCCGTTCGCCCAAGCTGGAAACGCTCACCGCGAATGTGCTCGAGGCGATCACCGAAACCAACGGCCGGCTGCTGGGCACCGCCGAGCTGAAGGGGATCCCGGTGCATTTCGCCAACCGCTTCGGCATCGCCGGCATGCACACCTGGGCCGAACGGCTGCGCGACACCAGCACCAAGAAGGGCTGGACGCAGATCTTCGCCGATCCGCAGCGCTTGAGCGCGGGGCTGGCCCAGCTGCACGGCTTCATGACCGACACCCGCTTCGGCGGCTTCGGCGGCCTGCGCGGGCTCTACGCGGACTTCCTCGACGAATGCGCGGAACTACCCGGCTTGGAACCGCTGGCAGAACATGCCGCTGATTACGCGCAGCTCAGCGCCGACTGGATCGATCTGAGCGAAATGATCGATCCGGACGTGGATCCCGAAGTCCGCAGCGAGCTCTTCGAGCGCATGGCCGATCAGATGGAGCGCATCGCGCAGGCCGAGGAACGCGCCGCCACCGCCCTGGCGGGCACCCTGGCCACGCTGAATCCGGCCGGCTAAGCCGGAATCCGCGTGCCTCGGCGCGCGGATCGCGGTGAGCTTGCTCACCGCTTTCTCCCGGAATCACGCCCCGTGCCTGTATTGGTGCGGGGCGTGCCGTGCGAGATAAAGCGGGAATCCGCGTGGAACTTGGTAACCTTGTCTGGTGAGTAACGAGATTGAGATCGGCCGTGGCAAGCGGGCCACGAAGGCATATTCCCTGGACGACGTAGCGATCGTACCGAATCGCCGCACCCGTGATCCCAAGGACGTTTCGGTGTCCTGGCAGATCGACGCCTTCCAGTTCAACACCCCTATCCTGGGCGCACCGATGGATTCGGTGACCTCCCCGGCCACCGCCATCGCGTTGGGCAAGCTCGGCGGCCTGGGCGTGCTGAACCTCGAAGGGCTGTGGACGCGCTACGAGAACCCCGAACCGGTGCTCGCCGAAATCGCTGGGCTGAAGTCCGAGGCGTCGGTCCGCAACGATTCGAAGATCACCGCGAAGCTCCAGGAGCTCTACGCGGCGCCGATCCAGCCGGAGCTGATCAGCTCCCGGCTCTCCGAGATCCGCGACGCCGGCGTGGTCGTGGCAGGCTCGCTGACTCCGCAGCGCACCCAAGAGCACTACAAGACCGTGCTCGATGCCGGCGTTGACATCTTCGTCATCCGCGGCACCACGGTCTCTGCCGAGCACGTCTCGCAGACCACCGAACCACTGAACCTCAAGCAGTTCATCTACGAGCTCGACGTCCCGGTCATCGTCGGCGGCGCGGCCGGCTACACCCCGGCCATGCACCTGATGCGCACCGGCGCAGCCGGCGTGCTGGTCGGCTTCGGCGGCGGCGCCTCCTCGACCACCCGGCGCACCCTGGGCATCCACGCCCCGATGGCCACCGCCATCGCCGATGTGGCAGCGGCCCGCCGCGACTACATCGAAGAGACCGGCGGACGCTACGTGCACGTGATCGCCGACGGCGGCCTGGGCAACTCCGGGGACATCGTCAAGGCGGTCGCCATGGGCGCCGACGCGGTGATGCTCGGCACCGCCCTGGCGCGTGCCGAAGAAGCTCCCGGCGCAGGATTCCACTGGGGCATGGAGGCCGTGCACGAGGCCAGCCCGCGTGGAGACCGCGCGCAGATCGGCACCGTCGGCACCCTGGAGAACGTGCTCTTCGGCCCGTCCCACGAGACCAACGGCACCTCCAACCTGGTCGGTGCGCTGCGCCGCTCGATGGCCACCACCGGCTACTCGACGCTCAAGGAATTCCAGCGCGTCGACGTGGTCCTCTCGCCGTATGAGTCCGACCGCTTCTAAATCACTTCACCGCAGTCCCGTCACGCCGATCCCCGGCATGGCGGGACTGTGGCGTTTAACGCGCCTTCAACGAACGGGGATGCCAGATGGTTCCCAAAGTGCGCAAGCTATCGGGTTAGGCCAATCTCACCCCGTGCCCAGTGGAACTTCTACAAGCAATCGAAGTACCGTTGGAGTGTGCTGAAAACCGCTCTCAAACCCAAATGGATCGCCGCGCTGCTCGGTGCGCTGCTCGTGGCCACCGGATTTGTGGCCCTCTCGGGCTGGCAATTCGGGGCCTCGTCCACCGAACCGGCCGTCAAGATCGACGAAACCGAGGTCCCGGTCCCGCTGACCGAGCACTACACCCCGGGTGTGGAGATGCTAGGCACCAAATCGGATCAGATCGTCACCCTCTCCGGCGAATTCCTTCCCGGCACCGACGTGCTGGTCGAGGGCCGCGTGGACGATGACCGCCTCGGCAGCTGGGTGGTAGCGGCCTTTGCCGTAGACGGCGCACCGGACGGCGAGGCGATGGCCGTGGTCCGCGGCTGGCAGCCGGAAACCGGCACCCCGTCCGCGGCTCCCGAGGGCTCGGTGGAAATCACCGGGCGCCTGCTGCCGCCGGAAGGCCCGGAGCTGAACCATGATGTGCGCAACCCGGCGCTGGCCACCCTGTCCACCGCGCAGCTGGCCAACATCTGGGACCAGAACCTGTACTCCGGGTTCGTCACCGCACATGCACTGAGCGTCGATGGCCAACCAGCCAACCAGCCGGGCATCGATGCGATCTATGTCGGTCCGCAGCCCCAGGAGCCGCAGATCAACTGGCTGAACGTCTTCTACGGCATCGAATGGGTCGTCTTCGCCGGCTTCGCCTTCTTCCTCTGGTACCGGCTGGTGCGTGATGATTACCAGCGCGGCATGGACGATATCGCCGAAGCCGCCGCGCAGACCGCCGCCCGCGAGAAGCACCTCGAGAACTAGCCCCCACCTCCCACCTTCGGAAAGGACTCCTTGCAGATGTCCAGCACCACTCCCGCCGCCCGCCCCCGCAAATTCGGTGGCACCCCGGCCCAGATCCGCTCGGCCGCCATCTTCTACAAGGTGTTCGCCTACGCCACCGGCGTGATGCTGCTGCTGCTGGTGGCAGAAATGATCTTCAAGTACTTCTGGCAGCTGGAGCTGTTTGTCGGCGGCGAATTGCTCAACGGGACCGCCAACACCATTTCGATGCTCAACCGTGCCGAAATCAGCGGGGGAGTGAACATCTCCTTGGGTATCCTGATCGTGCATGGCTGGATGTATGTGGTCTACCTGTTCGCCGACTTCCGCCTCTGGTCGCTGATGCGCTGGCCATTTAGCCGCTTCATCACCATCGCCCTGGGCGGGGTGATCCCGTTGCTCTCCTTCTTCACCGAACGCACGGTGCATGCCGAGGTGGACGCCGAGCTGGCCGCCCACCCCAAGGCCGCCAAACGCTACTAGGCTGATCCGCAGAATCCCCGTCACGCATCGCCGTGGCGGGGATTTTTGCTTCCCGCGCCCGATGCATGCGCGCCGCCACACCCTCCGGGTGACGCTGATGACACGTCATGCGCTATTTCGCGCCCGGCGAACCGCGTAGACTAGAGCTCGTGACTACTGCTCCCCTCACCCCAGAACATAAGCCGGTTCTGGTCGTCGACTACGGGGCCCAATACGCGCAGCTCATCGCTCGCCGCGTACGTGAGGCCCGTGTGTACTCGGAGATCGTTCCGCACACCCTGTCCACCGAAGCCATCCTGGCCAAGAACCCTGCAGCGATCATCCTCTCCGGTGGTCCCTCCAGCGTTTACGCCGAGGGTGCGCCGAGTGTTGGTGCAGACCTCTTCGAAGCCGGTATCCCGGTCCTCGGCATTTGCTATGGCTTCCAGGCCATGGCAAACGCTCTGGGCGGCACCGTCGCGGAGACCGGCCTGCGCGAATACGGTTCGACCCAAACGACTTTCAACGGCGATGCCCGTTCGCTGCTCGCCGGTGCCGAAAAGGCACCGAACGTGTGGATGAGCCACGGCGACTCCGTCTCCGAGGCACCTGCAGGCTTCGAGGTGCTCGCCACCACGGCAGGGGCCCCGGTCGCCGCCTTCGCCAACGAGGCCAAGCGCCTCTACGGCGTGCAGTGGCACCCGGAGGTCAAGCACTGCGAGTTCGGCCAGGACATCCTGGAGAACTTCCTCTACAACGGTGCGGGCCTGAAGGCCGACTGGACCGCCGGCAATATTGCCGAGGAGCAGATCGAGCACATCCGCACCCAGGTCGGCGACGGCAAGGCCATTTGCGGCCTGTCCGGCGGCGTTGACTCGGCCGTGGCCGCAGCCCTCGTGCAGCGCGCCATCGGGGAGAACCTCACCTGCGTGTTCGTCAACCACGGTCTGCTGCGCGAAGGCGAAGCCGAACAGGTGGAGAAGGACTTCGTCGCCGCCACCGGCGCGAAGCTCTACATCGCCGACGAACGCGAACGCTTCTTGACCGCGCTGGACGGGGTCACCGACCCGGAGACCAAGCGCAAGATCATCGGCCGCGAATTCATCCGTGCCTTCGAGGCCGCGGAGATCGCGATCCTGAAGCAGGAAGCCGGCAAGGGCGAACCAGTCAAGTTCCTCGTCCAGGGCACGCTGTACCCGGACGTCGTCGAATCCGGCGGCGGCGAAGGTGCTTCGAACATCAAGAGCCACCACAACGTCGGTGGCCTGCCCGAGGACCTGGACTTCGAGCTTGTCGAGCCGCTGCGCACCCTGTTCAAGGACGAGGTCCGTGCCGTGGGCCGCGAGCTCGGCCTGCCCGAGGAAATCGTGGGACGCCAGCCGTTCCCCGGCCCGGGACTGGGCATCCGCATCATCGGTTCGGTCAACGAGGAACGCCTGACGCTATTGCGCAAGGCCGACGCCATCGCCCGCGCCGAACTGACCGCAGCCGGCCTGGACGAGGAAGTCTGGCAGATGCCGGTCGTCCTGCTCGCCGACGTGCGCTCGGTGGGTGTCCAGGGCGATCACCGCACCTACGGCCACCCGATCGTGCTACGTCCGGTCTCCTCCGAGGATGCGATGACCGCAGACTGGTCGCGCCTGCCGTACGACCTGCTCTCGAAGATCTCGAACCGCATCACCAACGAGGTGGACGGGGTCAACCGCGTGGTACTGGATGTTACCTCCAAGCCACCGGGAACTATTGAGTGGGAGTAATCCCACATGAAAGCCCCTGTTTCTCCGATCATTGTTGGAGAAACAGGGGTTTTTTCACGAGCGCTGTGAGTTGCGCTCGGAAGTATCTAAATCTAGAGATTTAACATGCACCATATTGAGTTGGGAATGGAGTGAGTCATAAGCATCCTTGATTCCTTGTTCAAAGGCTAGCGCCCGTGGATTGGAAGCCGAATTCAGCGAGGTCGAAGTAGTTAAACGATTCACTTCGGTTGTGTGCTGAGCCGCCAAGCACGCGACAGGTTCAGAGCCCTGTTTGCTTTACACCGTATTGCGCCTGTTTCTTAGTGAATCCTTCAAAAACGAGCTGATCTATCAGACCTTGTCGTGAGTAGGCGGAATAGTCTAGGTATTGATCGGCCATTAATGCGGCTTGGTCGTTCCAGCTGACGCTAACATTCTCGGCTGCCCAGGTCGCGTCGGCCTTCGAATATTTCTCAAATATTAGTTGATCAATGAGCCCTTCTTTCGAAAAAGCACTGTAATCGAGATAATCGTTTGCCGTCTTCAACGCATTGAGCTGGGACGTTGTGGCTTCTTCTGTCTCAAGTGACTCGTCTACTGGTTCTGGTTCTTCCGTATAGGACTCGACAGAGGGCGCACTACTGGGAGCTAGGTCTTCCGAATCAGATGTTTCTGGGTTTGCCGTTTCCACATTTTCAACCAATGGCTCACAGATATGGAGTACTTCGTTTGCGGAAGTTTTAAACCGTTCGGCCTTGAATTGGAACTGGGCGTCACCATTCTCAACGGCCGTTACCATTTCTTCGAACGGCTCTTGCATAACAGATAGCAGATCGGCTAAGTCGGGCGAGGCGGATTCCGCCACAACGCTCAGGCCTTCAGCGATGTCCTTGGCTTTTGAGAATGCCTCATCGTCAATTGCGTCGAATTCGGTAAGGAAAATTGCTGCTTCAGAGATCTGATTGTCCACGCCGCCAAGCAACGTCTGACAGGTAGCGTCGTCCGATACTGCTATGGAAACTTTCGCAGTCACTTCGTGGCTTGGGCTGCTCGGTGGTGATGATGCATTTTCATTCTGCCCGGTCGGTGCCGAGCACCCGGCAAGCAATAGGATTCCCAAAAAAGCGATTGATTTCTTCACGATTTCTCCCCCCACGAGTCTGAATACCGCAATCTACGGTCGTTCAGCTTATATTAGGCAAGTCCTGAGGTTATACACAGTATTGCTAGAAGGGTTACGTTGCCAGCATTAACTAAAAAGCTCGCTATCAAAGTCCGCACTGTGCACATTGGCATATTTAGTATGTTTGGAGCAGCTTGCCGCACTGTTGCCGACCAGAATGTGGCAATAAATTGTTTGACTTGATGGTGAATAAAATGAATGAACGTTGTGCCGTCCAGCAAGGTAATCTCTGCTCATGCGGATTGGGGACAGATTTTATTGCCACGTCTGTTTTAATTCGCAATCAAAAGATCGCGGCCTACCAGTCGAAAAAGGCAAGATCCCCTCACTCGACAGCCAGAATCCCGGTGCTGAAATATATGTCGCGTGCTCTTTCTCCATTTGTGACATTACTGCTGAGCGCGGAAACGTGTTTCGCGCCCCGGTTCTCACCGGTGCGTGCACTACGTTAGGAAGGAGGCGCGCTGTCATTGTGGCGCGCCGTGATGGTCGGTTCAGTGAAGGGAATAACTGTCGTGACTAGTGGCCAAAATGCTGCTGCCGAGCGCGTCGCCACCTGGGTGAAATCCCTGGGCCAGAGTGCCGGCGCCGACACCACCTTGCGATTTGCGCCGTCGATGTCGAACAGCATCGACATCACTCACGCAAATCCATCGGGTTTGGCCCAGTTTCTTGCAGGTCGGCGCACCCGCCTGTCCACCTTGCTGCACGATGCGGAGCAGTTTGCCGCGGCGCGGCGCACCGCACGGGCGCTGAGCGCCAAAACCGCCGAGCTCTGGGAAGAGCGCGGCATCGACGTGGGCTACCTGGCCGCCGGTGTCGCGAATTGGCGTGCCGTGCACGAGGGCAAAAGCGAACCGGTATCCGCCCCGATCATGCTCGGCCGGATCACCCTGACCAAGCACCTGGACCACGACGACTACGACGTGCAGCTGGTGGGCCGCGCGGAGATATCCCCGGCCTTCGTGCGGCAATTCGAGTCCGACCACGAAGCCCGCATCGACGTGGACGCGGTGGACGCCGCGGCCTACTCCATCGCCCGCTTCGACCCGGTCCGCGGCATGGACGCACTGCGCCAGCAGCTCTCCGAGGTCCCCGGCGTGGTCATCGGCCACCGCCTGCTGGTCTCCACCTTCTCCGATCTGATCGACCCTGCGGACCCGGCGAAGCTCACCGGCTCGCACCCGGTGATCGAGGCGCTGATCCGCGCCGAGGACAACGCCGGCGAGCCCGCCGAAGCCGAGCCAACCGCGCCAGCCAAGGCCTCGGCGGACGCGGACTCCGAGACGCCAACCGAGGCGGAACCCGAAGGCAAAACCGAAGAGCCGGCCGGCTCGCGGCTGCGCCGCGTCGCCAGCCTGATCAAGGACTCCTCCAAAACCCGGCGCTCCGGCGAGCCAAGTGCTCCGGCACCGGGCGGCGCCACCCGCAAGGTGCACACCGGAACCAGCGTGCTGGCCAAGAACAGCGACGAACGCGATCCGGCCGAAGAGCTCTACCTGCTGGACGCCGACGAATCCCAGGCGCGCATGCTGGACTACATCTCCTCGGGTGAATCGGTGAGCATCAACGCCGCCGCCGGCACCGGGGCCACGCAGACCGCGCTGAACGCCGCCGGCCTGCTCGCCGCCCAGGGCAAGCGCGTGCTGGTTGTCGCCGAGCAGCGTTCGGCCGCCGAGGAATTCGTGCGCCGCTTCAACGAGCAGCTCGACGCCGGCAGCCTGCTGCTGGAACCCAATGAGGACCCCGAGGCGCTGCGCAACCTGCTGATCCGCGCGATCCTGCGCAACGAGCGCGCCACCGAACCGCAGCTGGGCAGCCTGCTGGAAAAGCTGCGCGCAAGCCGCAATTCCTTGCACGAGCACGTCAAGTCGCTGCATTCGGTGCGCAGCCGTTGGGGCTGCTCGCCCTACCAGGCGATGCAGGAGCTGGCCCGGCTCACCTCGCTGGATCCGGCCCCGTCCACCACCGTGCGGCTCAAACGCTCGGTGCTCGACTCCATGGGCCAGCGCGGCCACGTCGCCGCGCAGCTCAAGCGCGCCGCGCAGCTGGGCGCCTTCTCCAAATCGCACACCACCAGCCCCTGGTTCGGCGCGCCGCTGCGCAACCAGGAGGCCACCGAGCAGGCGCTCACCCTGGCCGGCGGGCTGGGCCGGGACCTGCCGATCCTGCACGAGCACATGCAGAAGATCGCCGCGCAGTCGCAGATCCGCCTGGAGGACAGCTACGACAAGTGGGGGGACCAGCTCCAGCTGCTGGTCGCCGTGCGCGGTTCGCTGGATAAGTTCGAGGCGGACATCTTCGAAGGCGAGATCGACGATTTGATCGCCGCCACCGCCTCCAGCGCCTGGCGCCGCGAGCACGGGGTGGAGATGGGTTCCATCGTCCGCTCCCGGCTGCGCAAGATCGCCAAGGAGTATGTGCGCCCCGGCATGCATGTCTCCGATCTGCAGGCGGCCCTGCAGGCGGTCTCCGTCCAGCGCGACGCCTGGCGGATCTACGCCACCAGCCAGCGGAACCCCGCGGTTCCCGGCGGGCTGCTGGATGTGGAGGCCGGATACCATGACGCCGGCGCGCGGATCGACAAGCTCGCCGCGGTGCTGCCCGCCCAGCTCGGTGCGCGGCTGCGCGAAATGCCGATCGCCACGCTGCTGGATACCATCGCCGCGCTGGTGGACCGCAAGGAAGACCTGGCCGAGCTGCCCGAACGCACGCTGATCGCCGAGCAGCTCTCCGAGGGCGGGCTGTCGGATCTGCTGGCCGACTTCGCCGAACGGGAAATCGACGCGGACGCGGTGGACGCCGAGCTCGAGCTCGCCTGGTGGCAGTCGGCACTGGAGGCGATGATCTCCGGGGACGACTTCCTCGCGATGAACGACGGCGCGAAGCTGGAGAAGATCGAGGCGGACTTCCGGCTGGCCGACGGGGCGCATATCGCTTCGGGCCCCTCCCGGATCCGCTGGGCGCTGGCGCGCAATTGGAAGGCCTCGCTGGCCGACCACCGGGCCGCCTCCAAGGCGCTGCGCGGCATCCTGAAGGACGGCACCCCCACCGTCGCCGGCCTGCTCGACTTCGGTCCGGCGCTGGTCAACTCGCTGACCCCGGTGTTCGTTTCGGCTCCGCTGCTGCTGGGCAGCGCGCTGCCGGCAGACACCGAATTCGATGCGGTGATCCTGCTGGAGGCCAACTACCTGACGCTGCGCGAGGTGCTCGATGCGGTGCGCCGCTCCAAGCAGGTCATCGCGATCGGCGATGAGATGCTCGGCGGCCCGAAGACCTTCGAGGTGTCGGTGGACCCCACCGCGCGGCTGAAGGAACGCAAGCCCGGGCTCTCCGCGCTCACCGCGCTGAACCGCGTGCTGGTCACCGGCACCTTGTCCACCGTGTACCGCGGCATCGACGAGGGGCTGGTCGAGCAGCTCTCGAACACCTACTACGATTCGGCCATCTCGCGCCTGCCCGTGGCCGTGACGATCACCGGAAGCAGCCCGCTGCTTACCGGGGTGTACGTGCCCGATGCCACCGGAACGCTGTCCAGCAGCGAGGAGGGCGTGCAGACCACCGCCGCGGAGGTCGCCAAGGTCGTGGACCTGGTCTTCGCGCACTTCGCCGCGCACTCCACCGAGTCGCTCGCGGTGATCGCCTCGAACCGGGCCCACGCCGCGGCCATCGCCGAGGCGATCCGCGTGCAGCTGCCCAACCACAAATACGCAATGAACGCCCTGCGCTCCAAGGTTGAACCCTTCGTGGTGACCACCATGGACCGGCTGATCGGGGTGCGCCGCGACGCGGTCATCTTCGCCTGGGGCTTCGGGCGGACCCCGCACGGCAAGACGCTGCACGAATTCGGTGCGCTATCCCGCCCCGGCGGCGAGCAGCTGTTCGTGTCCGCGATGACCCGTTCGCGCAAGCGGATGACCCTGGTCTCCGGGCTGCTGCCGGCCGATGTGGATCTGGACCGGGTGTACCGCGGGGCGCGGCAGTTCTTCGAGCTCTTCGGCCGCGTGCAGGCCGGGGATTCCGGAGTCAGCTCCATGCGCAGCCCGCGTTTCGACGCACTCGTCTCCGATCTGGCCCGGCGCCTGCGCGAACGCGGTGCGATCGTGTCCGAGGACTACCGCGGGGTGCTCGATCTTTCGGCCCACGCACTGGATATGGACGGCGCCGGCGCCGTGCGCCCGCTGGCCGTGGTCTACGATGGCACCGAGCACTATGCCGGGCTGACCGTGCGCGAACGCAGCCGGCTGCGTCCGGAATTCTTCGAGAACCATGGCTGGCGCTACGTGCCGCTGTGGACCATCGACGTGTTTACCGATCCGGCCTCGGTCACCGACCGGCTGGCCCGAAGCCTGGAGCTGCGTCCGGCCGCGCCCGCGGCGACGCACACCGGGCCGCGCACCCGGGTGCCGATGGCCCCGCCGGTCTCCGCCAGCTCCGTCACCGCCGACCCGCCAGCCGCGAAGAAACCGGCGGCCAAACCGGCGGAGCAGCCAGCGCAGCAGCCCGCGCCGAAACCGGCGGCCGCGCAGCCCGCCGAGGACGCGGTGCCGACCCCCGCGCCGATCCCGGCGCGCGCGGAAGGCGCGGAAGCGAAGCCCGACGGCAAATGAGCAAGCAAGCAGGGCGTACTCCGCCGGCGGGCGGCAAGCCCGCCGGCCGGGTGAAGCGTCCGCGCGTTATCGCCCCTCCCCAGCAGCTGAGCGTCAAGGTCGAGCTGACCGGCAGCTATGCGCCGGTGCCCGCCGGCGAATCGGTGGATCGCGCGCTGGCCGCAAGCCGCGGCGGTTCTACCGAGAAGGCCAAGGAGCCGCAGAACCCGCTGGACGAGCTGCGCGCCAAGGACGATGACCCGCGGATGTGGGGAGAGCCGGCCGAGGACCTGGCCGAAGCGATGAAGCGGGACAAGCCGCCGCACTGGGGCTAGTTCACCAGCACCGCGGAGACCTTGCCGCGCGAAACCGCCCCGGCCAGCTCATCGGAGCTGGCATTGGCGGCGGCGACCACGATGATCCCTTCGCCGGGCGTGCCGGCGGCGTTGAACATGCCCAGCTCGCCGCCGCTGTCACCGCCGGGCACCCAGAGCACCGGCACCGCGCGGGCGATGGTGCGCGAACTGATCTGCTGCTCGAACCCGTCCCCGGTGGTCAAGACGATATCCACCAGTTGGCCCGGATTAATCAGGGTCACCGTCGCCGGATCGCTGAGCCGGATGGGCACCGCGACGGTCCCGGCGGCGGAACCGGTGAGCAGATTCGGTCCGACCAGCAGGTGCTCGCGCAGCACCGTGCCCGCGGGGACCGCCACCGCCAGGCGTTGGCCGAGCACCGCGGCCGGCTCGGTGATCACCTGCCGGTCATCGGGAGCCAGCGGAACGCTTTGCACCTCGATCTGCGGCGCGCTCACCGTGCGCCCGGCGGCGATATCCGCCAGCGCGACCACCACCTGGCGCTGGGCCAGCTGCCCGGTGGCCAGCACGTTCAGCGCCGCGGCCAGCGCCAGCAGGGTGCAGGCCAGCGCCAGCGGTTTGCGGTAGCGGCGGAACAGCTCGCTGCGGCTGCGTGCCGCACGGATCCGGGGCCGCGGTATCACCGGGGTGCGGCGTGGGGGTAAATTGCTCATGCCCCCAGCAAAACCCCGCCCGGCACCCTAGCCGCGCGGCAGGCGGCGAACTGTGGGCAACCGGTTAGGGGTCGATGGTGTGCACCAGCTCCGGGGTGATCACCAGGTCCACCGGGCGGTCGTGCGCATCGACCGGGAAATTTCCGGCGGGCACGTATTCGCTCGCGTAGACCAGCGCGGCGATCCGCGTGGCCTTGTCCGCGACCTGCGGCAGGAAGCGGTCGTAGTAGCCGCCGCCCTGGCCCAGGCGCAGGCCGCGCTCGTCGACCAGCAGCGCGGGGATGAACAGGGTATGCACCGTGTCGAAGAGCTGCGCGCCGTGGCGTTCGCCCACCGGCTCGCGCACCGGGGCCCGCGCGCTGTCCACCAGCTGCACCTCGGGGGTCCAATGCGCCCAGCGCAGCTGGTATTCCGGTTCGCACACCGGCAGGTACACCTCGATGCCCGCCTGCACCAGCCGGGGCAGCAGCACCGAGGTGTCCGGTTCATCGGGCATGGACAGGTAGAGTCCGACCCGGGTGACGGTTCCGGTGGAAGAATCCAGGTAATCGAGCACGCGCGCGGCGAGCTGTTCGGCCAGCAGCGCCGAGCTGTTCGCGGAGATCTTCCGGCGGGCTGCCCGCACGGCGGCGCGCCGGGCCTGCTTGCTCTCGCCCGCTGGTGGGGAAGTGGCTGCATTCATGGTCTTACTCTACGCGCCACCCGGACCGTGGGTCATAAAAGTGCAGGTGAGCTCCGCGGGGATACGATATGTGCATGCTGAGTTTTCTGCGCGGAAAAGCCGCGTTGCCCGAGTTGTCCTCCTCGCGTTTGCTGCTGCGCGAGCTGCTGCTGCGCGATCAGCAGCAATGGCTCGCCCTGCGCTCGGCGAACGCGGACTGGCTCAAGCCCTGGGACCCGACGAACCCCTTGGGATCGCCGGAGCCGATGAGCTTCCGGCAGCTGCTCGCCGCCAAGCGGGCGGCGGCGCACGAGGGCACCGGGTACTCCTGGATTATGACGCTGCCGCAGCTGCACCGGGGGAACCCGCCGATCATCGGGCAGATTTCGGTCAGCGGGATCCAGTACGGGGCCGCGCGCAGCGCCTCGCTGGGCTATTGGATCGACGGCGCCCATGCGGGCTACGGGTTGGTCCCGGAGGCCTGCGCGCTGGTGATCGACCACTGCTTCCAACAGCTGGCGCTGCACCGGGTGGAGATCAACATCCGCCCGGAGAACACCCCGAGCCTGCGCGTGGTGGACAAGCTGGGCTTCCGCGATGAGGGGCTGCGCAAGGGGTTCTTGCATATCGACGGGCAATGGCGCGATCATCGAACATTTGCACTAAACCGCGAGGAGCTGCGCGGCAGCATGCTAGAACGCATCTACGAATAAAGCGGTGCGTCCGTTGGCCGAACCCCCGCTGCGGGCGCAGAAGTGCCCATCACTTGCGAATTCTTGCGGACACACCGAGAAAATTGCCCGTGGTTGCCTCCGGCGTTGCATAGTGTTGACCGAGGAAGCTAACTATTCGGCTTCCACCTGATCTGACCGTTCAAACGGTGTTGGAGGACCCCCATGGCTGGCACGTCACAGAGCGAAACGCGAGCGCAGTCTGCCGCGAGCGGACTGAAGATCCGTGTGCGCTATGGGCGGTTGGCGGTGGCGGTGCTCGGCCTGTTGGCGGTGCTCGCCACGCTTCTCGGCCTCGTGCTGGCGCCCTTCACCGCGCTGAGCTTCTCCGCCGTGGGCATCTTCTTCGCCATCGCTCTGGGTTCGGTGGCCACGCTGCGTGCCCTGGCGGTGCGTGATCGCAACCGCAAGCTGCTGGCGCATCTGCAGGCCACCCGCGAGCAGGCCCTGCAGACCCCGGCCTTCGCCGATGAGGCGAACCAGGTCATCTCCCGCAAAGCGGGTGAGGATGAGGTTTTCGACGCCCGCCCGGGTTCCGCCCGCCGCGCCCCGGCGATCACCGCCGAGGAACTGCGTGCCGAAGCGGTGCGCGTGGCCCGCGGGGACGGCGGCGTGAAGCAGCCGGCCACCTGGGAGCCGACCAAGGTGCCTAAGCCGACCTACGTGGAGGTGCGCGAGGCGACGCAGCGCGAAATCGTCGCCCGGGTGCGTCCCGAGCCGATCCCGGTCTCCGAGCCGCTGCGCCCCACCAAGCACATCAGCCTCAAGGCCGCCGAGGGCGCCAAGCGCCTGGCCGCCGAGGTCAGCGCCGAGGAACGCGCCTCGATCGCCAGCGTCGTGGCCAAAACCGAAGCCCCAGCGCCCGCGCCGGTGGAAAAGCCGGTCGAAGCCCCGGTGGCAGCGAGCAAGCCGAAGCTGAATCTGGACGCCGTCATGCAGCGCCGCCGCGCCTAGCACACCGTACAAGGAAGGCCCGCATCGACAAGGATGCGGGCCTTCTGTCTTGCCCAGAGGCTTTGGCTCCGGCGGGCCTAGAGTTCGCCGAAGGGCAGCGGTCCGCGGTTTCCCAGCTGGTGGTCGAAGACGAGCGTGGTTTCGGTGTGCCCGACCGATTCGTCGGTGGCCAGGTTGTCCAGCACCCAGTCGCGCAGCGCCTCGGTGGAGCCGACCGCGATATGCAGCAGGTAGTCGGTGCCGCCCGAGACGTGGAACATCGAGAGCACCTCGGGCAATTGCGGGATGCGCTGGCGGAAGGTGTCGATCTTCTCGCGGTCGTGGGCGCGCAGCTTGACCGAGATCAGCGCCTGCACGGTGCGCCCCACCGCGGCCAGCGACACCTCCGCGTGGTAGCCGGTGAGGATGCCGCGCTCCACCAGCGAGCGGGTGCGCAGCAAGGCGGTGGACGGGGCGATGCCCGCGCGCTGCGCGAGCGTCGCATTGGAGATGCGGGCATTGCTGACCAGCTCGTCGATGATGATTCGATCGATCTCGTCCAGATCGGTGCCGAAGGGAGACTCTGCGTGCGATGACATAAGAATATTTCACCATACCCGCCGCCGTTCGTTGAAATGTTTGGCGGTTTTCTGCTTCGCCTCCGGCTCGGATCCCGCCGCCGATGGCGCCCGGCCGATATATTGGAGCCTATGACACGACGCTCCGAAACCACCGGTGAACCCTTCGACACCCGCCTGGCGGCCTATGCCCTGGTGGAGCACGAGTCCAAGGTGCTGCTCACGCTGTGGGACATGCGTCATCGCGATGCCAGATTCACCCCGTGCTGGTCGCTGCCCGGGGGAGGGGTGGACCTGGGCGAGCAGGCCACCGACGGGGTCATCCGCGAGGTCTACGAGGAGACCGGCTACCACGTGGGCCAGCTTTCCCTGCTCGATGTCAGCACCGGCATCATCCCCGCCGCGAAGCGCTACTCCGGGGACGGTCACCCGATGCAGACCGTGGCCGTGACCTACCGGGCGCGGCTGCTCGGCGGTCAATTGCGCCACGAGCAGGACGGCTCCACCAGCGAAGCGGCCTGGTTCACCCGGGAGGAAATCCTGGGGCTGAACCGGATCGAACGGGTGGACAGCATCCTGCGTTTGACCTCGCCCGGCGTGCGCTAGCGCAAAAGCAAGACCCGCTGGCCTAGAATTCAGGGGAGATGAATTTAGCTAAAACCACCACCGCCGGCGTGCTGGCCCTCGCCGCAACGCTGGCGCTGTCCGCCTGCACAAGCCAGTCCCCGGAGCCGGTCGAAGAATCCAAGGGGATCGAGCTCGCCCTGTCCGCCGGGACGGACCCCACCCAGCGCGCGCTGGGAAAGATCTATGCCGAGGCGCTGCGTGCGGCCGGCTACCAGGTCACCGAGCTCCAGCCGAACGCGGATCCCTACCAGCAGGTGCTCGACGGCAACGCCGACGTGGCCCTCGCCGAGCCCACCGCCGCCGAGCTGCGGGAGGCCACCTCCGGAACCGCGGCGCGCAGCCTGGCCGCCAGCGGCGCCAATGGCTCCGCGGTGCTGGTGATGAGCGCCGCCGAGGCCAAGCACCACTCGGTGGATTCGGTGCCCAGCCTCGCCGCCGCTTGCCCGGAGCTGAGCTTCATCGGCGCCCAGCCGGCCAGCGACCCGCTAGTGGAAGCCCTGGAAGACGCCGGATGCGCCAAGCCCGAGGTGAAGACCGTGGCCGCGGAGCAGCTGCCCGGACAGCTGCGCGCCTCGATCGATCGGGTGCTGGTGCTCTCGGCCGCCGATGCGATCATCGGCGATGAGGGCTTCTACATCGTCCCGGGCAGCGCGGAGATCTTCGCGGACGCGCCGCTGGTGCCGCTGGCCGGTGCGGACCTCGACGAGCCGGCGCAAAACGTCGTGGACCAGGTCAGCGAGCAGCTGGACCAGGAGGCGCTGATCGGCATCAACCGGATGGTCACCGGCGCCGACGCGCTGGACCCGGAAACCGCCGCCACCCGGTTCAAGCTGTTGAACAACTAACCTAGGCGGGTGTTCATGCGCCGACCAGAAGGCGCGCGCCCCGCCCCAATCATGAGAAAGTGTACCCATGGCAGAATTCAAGCAATCCTCGAAGCTCCACAACGTGCTCTACGACATTCGCGGGCCACTGCTTGAGCACGCCCAGCGGATGGAATCCGAGGGGCACCGCATCCTGAAGCTGAACATCGGCAACCCGGCGCCCTTCGGCTTCGAGGCGCCCGACGCGGTGCTGGTGGACATGATCCGCAACCTGCCCAACGCGCAGGGCTACTCGGACTCCCGCGGCATCCTCTCGGCGCGCACCGCCGTCTCGCAGTACTACCAGACCCGCGGCATCCAGACCATCGGGGTGGACGACGTCTACCTGGGCAACGGGGTCTCCGAGCTGATCACGCTGTCGCTGAACGCGCTGCTGAACAACGGCGACGAGGTGCTGATCCCGGCGCCGGACTACCCGCTGTGGACCGCCTCGGTCTCGCTGGCCGGCGGCACCCCGGTGCACTACCTGAACACCGAGGAAGAGGGCTGGCTGCCGGATCTGGCCGATATGGAAGCGAAGATCACCGATCGCACCAAGGGCATCGTGGTCATCAATCCGAACAACCCCACCGGTGCGGTCTACCCGAAGCAGACCCTGGAGGGGATCCTGGAGCTGGCGCGCAAGCACAACCTGATCGTCTTTTCCGATGAGATCTACGAGAAGATCCTCTACGACGATGCGGTGCACATCAACACCGCGGCGCTGGCCGACGACGTGCTGGTGCTGACCTTCTCCGGGCTGTCCAAGGCCTACCGGGTCTGCGGCTTCCGCTCCGGCTGGATGGCCATCTCCGGGCCCAAGCACCAGGCGAAGGACTACGTAGAGGGCATCAACCTGCTCACCAACATGCGCCTGTGCGCCAACGTGCCCGGGCAGCACGCAATCCAGACCGCGCTGGGCGGCTACCAGTCCATCGATGACCTGATCCTGCCCGGCGGCCGGCTGCGCGAACAGCGCGACGCCGCCTACGACCTGCTCCAGGCCATCCCCGGGGTGAGCGTGCAGAAGGCCAAGGGCGCGCTGTACATGTTCCCGAAGCTGGACCCCGAGGTCTACCCGATGCACGACGATGAGAAGTTCGCCCTGGAACTGCTCAAGGCGCAGAAGATCCTGATCACCCAGGGCACCGCGTTCAACTGGCCGGCCCCGGACCACTTCCGCCTGGTCACCCTGCCGGCGGTGCGCGATCTGAAGGACGCGGTGGGCCGCATTTCGGCCTTCCTCGAAGATTGGCGCGCCCGGGCCTAGTAGGTTCTTCGTAAAGACGGTGGAAAACCAACGCAAGTTGGTATTCCACCGTCTTTCTTCAATTAAGCCCAAGATCGATCCGGTGCTCTGGCAACGGGCGAAAGAGGGGATCGCCTCTTTCCAAGTGAAAGAGAATTTCTTCCAAGAGAAGCAACAACTGAAAGTGGGGAGTTGATCGTTTCGCCAAATTCCGTAGTCGCATACGACTTTCGACGCTAAAATCGGGGTTTGGCTTGATAATCTTCATTCGTAACTAGGAAGCTTCAACACGCAAGGAGATCCGAGCATGGGGACTGGTAGCGAAGCGCAGAACCGAATGGTCAACGATTGGCTCACGAGAGTCGATTCTGGCCAGCTACGACTGCCGAGTTTTCAGCGAGGGGTTGCTTGGGACTCCAAGCGCGTAGTTTCGCTTCTCCAGACCATCATCGACGATCTCCCATTAGGCGTTGCCCTGGTTCTTGAAGTTGGCGATAACGAACAGTTCGTCTCAAGACCCTTGGAATCGGTCCCCGAGAGGCCAACCACGGTTACTGAACATTTACTTGATGGCCAGCAAAGACTTACAGCGCTCTATCGCGCATTGCACGATAACGATCCGAAGATGACTTATTTCGTGCATTTCCCTGTTTTGGACGACAACCGTCAAAATGATGATGATGGCGTGACCATCCGCAAGGTATCGCGTTGGGAAAACACTTCCGGAACTAGATTCCCAATTTGGACAGATTCTCCGTGTGAGTGTTTGAACCGTGGATTAATTCCAGTTCGACTGTTTAATCCCATGTTCGACGGCGTCGACGACTGGGTTGAGTCAGCGACGGCGGGTCTAGAACCTGGCGACGAAGTTGATGTTCTTTCCGAGTATCGCAAAGCTCTAAAATTCGCGAGCGATCGAAGAGCACAGATTAGAAAACTAATCGCTGAGAAGCGCGAAACTCTGAAGCACTTCAACCTTCCATATCTGCGTCTCCCAGCCACTACGTCGAAGCACACCGCCTTGGGCGTGTTCGTCAAAATGAACACGAATGCGAAACCTCTGAACGCTCACGACATTATCGTCGCGGAGCTAGAAGGCGCTACTGGCAAGTTGCTCAAAGATCTCGAAGCTGAGCTTGACCAGAAGCTTCCCAAGCTAAAACGATATTTACAGCTTGAATCAGCCGTGTTGCAGACGTCAGCTCTTCTGCAGAATAAGATTCCCAGCCAGCAGGGCTTCTTCGATATGGACTACAAGTTGTTCATTGAAAACTGGGGACTGGTAGAAAGCGGACTAGGCAGGGCCCTGCAAGTCATCGAGTCTATGAGGATCCTAGACAGCGAACGACTTCCATCCATCGTTCCGGTGCCGGTGATCGCTGCACTCCTTGCGGCTGAACCCGACCTAGGAGATCGTCGTGCAACTTCTGACAAACTGATGCGTCGCTATTCATGGCGCTCATTTTTCACGACTAGGTATGAAGCAGCGGCGGCTTCGAGAGCTTTCGTGGACTATCGGGCCTTGAGAGAAGTGCTTGAGGGGACTGGATCTGAAGACTCTGTCCCAGTATTTAACCCGGAGCAGTACCCATTGCCCACCGTCAAAGAGCTCATCGGTGCGGGGTGGCCACGTCGGAAGAGTTCTTTGGCGCGCGCGGTTCTCGCTGCTTCGATTTACTTTGGCGCGAGGGACTTCGCGGACGATACGGAAATTAATTCCGAAAACATCCAAAGCCGCGAGTATCACCATGTTTTTCCGGACAAGCTTTTGAAGGATGCGGGAATCGACTCGATGAGAGCTTTGAACTGTGTCTTGATTACATGGAAGACCAATAGGACGATCGGTCGTCTCGACCCGATCGCTTATTTAGAAGAGCGCGCCCAACGAGCCCCCGATGCAAACGATATCGAGAAACGTCTAGATACTCACCTGACCCCTTTTTCTGCATTGAGGAATGCGGGACCGTATAGCGATCTAAGCGACGAATTGCTGAAATCAGCGGTTCAATCTGATTTTGATGCGTATCTAGAAACACGAGCTGTACTTGTTGCTAAGTTTATGGACTTGTTTTGCAATGGCGAACAACCTCAACTGAACGACGTGAAGTGAAAATAACGTCTATGTATATCTGCGCCGCTTGATGTTCTGAAAGCGCGGGATGGCTAATATTTTGTAATTCAAAGAAGGAGATTTTCGATGAGTAAATATCCCGCCAGCTTGCTTGAAGCACTGCGAGCCGAGCCAGAGATGAAGCTTTCCGAAAGAGCAACCAAAGATGCTTCGTGGTGGCCTGAAGATGCACCAAAGAATAAAAAAGCTGCTGAAAAACGCATGGAGCAGCTGGCAGAGGAACTTTCAGAATTGCAAGAACGACTGTTCGCCGCTTCGGTTGCCGGCGACGGTGCTCCCGCAGTCCTGCTGATCCTGCAGGGAATGGATACTGCAGGCAAGGGCGGAATTGTCCGCCACGTCCTGGGAATGCTGGATCCCCAGGGCGTGGAGCACCATGCATTCAAGGCGCCGACCAAGGAAGAAGCCGCTCACGATTTCCTGTGGCGCATTACCAAGCAGCTGCCGGCTGGGGGACTGGTCGGGGTCTTCGACCGCTCGCACTATGAAGATGTGCTGGTCGCCAAGGTCAAGGGCTTCGCCAAGCCTGAAGTGATCGAATCACGCTACGGAAAAATAGTCGACTTTGAAAAGCAGCTGGTCGAGCAGGATATCCACCCGATCAAGGTGATGCTGCACATCAGCCGCGAAGAGCAATATGAGCGCCTGTCCGAACGACTGGACCGCGAAGACAAGCACTGGAAGTACTCGCCGGGGGATGTTGATGACCGGCTGCTGTGGGATGACTTTCAGGCCGCCTACGAGGTTGCTGTCAACCGCACCAATAACCAGAGCTCTCCTTGGAACATCATCCCGGCTGACCAGAAGTGGAAGGCACGTCTGTGCATAGCCGAGCTATTGCTGGCCACCTTGGAACGCATCACTCCAGACTGGCCTGAAGCTGCCTTTGATGTGAAGGCAGAGAAGGCTCGTCTGGAAGCCGCGAAGTAATGCGCGGTTAGGATCTAGCGACTATTCGCCGGAAGCCTGGTTGTGGTTGGCACGTGCCTGCTCCAAGCGCTGTGAAACGCCCTTGAGCCAATTCTCGCAGTGCGCGGCCAACGCTTCGCCGCGCTCCCACAGCGCCAGCGAGGCTTCCAGCGGCACGCCGCCGGTCTCCAGCTGATTGACCACCGCCATCAGCTCCTCACGGGCCTGCTCATAGGAGAGCTGTGCGATATCTTCGGGGATTTGCTCGGTCATGGTCATTCCTTAAAGTGCTTCGGTGGCCGGTGCGGCCGGGAAAATTTCGTCGACGGTGGCGCTCAGCTTGCCGGCGGCCACGCGGATGCGCAGGCCCTGGCCGGGATGCAGCTCCTCGGCGGTGCGCACCACGGTGCCATCGGCAAGCTGGGTGACCGAATAGCCGCGGTCCAGGGTCTGCTGCGGGGAGAGCGCGCGCATCTGCGCACGCAGATGGCCCAGCTCGTCTCCGGCGCGTTGCACCCGGTGGCGGATCAGCGCCATCGAGCGTTCCCGCCAGCGCCCCAGATCCTCGGCGCGCGCGTCGATCATGTCCTGCGGATTGGCCAGCACCGGGCGCTGGCGCAGCGCCGTGATGGTCTGCGCCTCGCGCTGCAGCAGGTTGTTGATCGCCCGGTCCAGGCGTTGGCGCGAGAGCTCGATGCCGGCGAACTCCTCGTTCAGATCCGGGACGATGCGCTTGGCGGCGTCCGTCGGCGTCGAGGCGCGCAGATCGGCCACATCGTCCAGGATGGGCCGGTCCGCCTCGTGCCCGATGGCCGAAACCACCGGGGTGGTGGCCGCGAAGACGTCGCGGATGAGTTCTTCGTTGGAAAAGGGCAGCAGGTCTTCCAGTGCGCCGCCGCCGCGGGCGATCACGATGACCTCGACGTCCGGGTCGGCGTCCAGGGCGGACAGCGCGGCACGCACCTGGGCGACCGCGTCATTTCCCTGCACCGCGGTGTTGATGATCCGAAAGCGCACCGCCGGCCAGCGCAGCGTCGCATTGCGCACCACGTCCTTCTCGGCGTCCGAATCGCGGCCGGTGATCAGCCCGATGGTGCGCGGCAGCACCGGCAGCGGCAGCTTGTGCTCCATCGCGAACAAGCCCTCGGCGCCCAGGGCCTGGCGCAGGCGTTCGAGCCGCGCGAGCAGTTCGCCCAGGCCCACCGGGCGCAGGTCGGTGGCGTTCAGCGAGAGCCGCCCGGTTTTCGCATACAGGCTCGGCTTGACCCGGGCGACCACGCGTGCGCCGACCTCCGGGGTGGATTCCAGCTTGCGCATCACCGAGGACCAGACGGTGACCGAGAAGGAGTTGTCCGCGTCCACATCGCGCAGCGTCAGATAGCCGTGGCCATTGCGCACATTCGCTTCGAGCAGCTGGCCCTCCACCCAGGTGACCGGGGAGTTCTCGATGTGGATCTTCAGTTTTTCGGTCAGTATGCGCAGCGGCCACGGGTTTTCGGCACTGGTCTCCGCGGCCGTTGCCGGCATGGTGCGCGGCGCTTCTGGTGGCATGGGTCCTCTCCTGCATAACCGGGGCCCGTCCGTGATTAAACGTGCCGGTGGCTCATGAGAGACTATCGCACAATGCCGACGATTTGCCGGATTGCAGGGTGCCCGCCGGGGTGCGCGAGCGGCGGAGCCATGATCACAGTCCGGGCAAAAAATGACGGATTTTCATGCCGCGGAGGCGGTGCGCGGCGCGTTTTTCAACGATTGGGATAATCCTGCCTCAAGCCGTTGTCCGCCTTCGGGCGGGGGAGGACACTGAGCGGTAATTGGGGAAAATTACATAGAGAGATGCAGGATCATGCGGTGGCCATTGGGGAAGAAAAATCTCGTTAGTTCGTCCACCGCGACCTGTTTGGCCTTGGGATTGCTGGTGGGCACGGTGCCTCTGGCCGCCGGGGTGGCAGCCCCCGCGAGCGCGGCCATCGCGGTGGCCGCGGAGCTGTCCATCGATCTGCCGGCCAAGGTACGCACCACCGACAACCTCAATCTGCGCACCGGCCCGTCCACCGCCTATCGGGTCCTGGTCTCGATCCCCAAAGGCACCGCGGTCCCGGTCTCCGGGCGCGCCTCCAACGGGTGGTACAAGGTCAGCTACGCAGGGCATACCGGCTACGTCAGCGGATCCTACGTGGTCGCCGCCACGGTGCGCACCCTGGACAGCCTGAATCTGCGCAGCGGCGCGTCCACCTCGTACAAGATACTGGTGACCATTCCGCGCGGGAACACCGTCCCGGCCTACGCACGGGCGAGCAACGGATGGTACAAGGCCAGTTATGCCGGGCGCACCGGATGGGTCAGCGGCAGCTATGTCACGACCTATCCGAAGCCGCCGGCGGCCCCGCAATCCACCGGCCCGAATCGGACCAGCCGGGTGGTGCTGACCTTCGACGACTGCCCGAGCAGCCTGAGCTCTTTCAACTCGGTCATTTCCTATGCGGCAACCAGCAACATCGGCCTGGTGCTCGCTCCGACCGGTAATTGCCTCGGCTCCTACAAATCGCGCTACGGCGTGGACCTCGCGGCGCTGGCCCGGGGCAAGGGGCAGTGGGTCATCAACCATTCGATCAGCCATCCGGACCTGCGTCCGCTGTCCTGCCTGCAGGCCGGCGCCCAACTGAGCGGCAGCGGAGTGCATACGAACTTCGGCCGGCCACCCTACGGCGCCATCGATGCCAGCGTGCGCTGCGGCTATGACAGCCGCGGCATGGGAATCTGGACCTGGACGCGGGACACCCGGGACTGGGAGGCGAAATCCAAGTCGATCACCGTGGCGCGGGCCGCCGCGGCAGTCCCCGGGGACACGGTGCTGATGCATATGCAATGGTACGGATTCTCACCCGATGCGCTGAAGCAGATCAAGGCCAAGCTGGCGCAGCGCGGGGTGAACGTGTGCCGTGCCTATCACGGGACCGATGGCGCCGGCGCCGTGGTGCGCACCCCGGTCAGGCTGCCCGTCAAGCTGCCGTGCTAGCAGCGATTACGGACACGGAGGCAGATCTCACAGCCTATTAAGGGTGGCGCGCATCATATGAGCATGCGCTAACTTGCGCCGGGTTCGTAGACTAGAGGTATGGCTACTTCCACTTCTGTCCCGGTCTCGTTGCCGATCCCTCGGATTCCGCGTATTCGCCGCACTCCCGAGCAGATCGCCGCAGCCTCCTCGCAGGTCACCGAACGCAAGGTGCTGCTTGCCGCCCCGCGCGGCTACTGCGCCGGCGTGGACCGCGCGGTCATCGCGGTGGAGAAAGCCCTGGAGCACTACGGGCCCCCGGTGTACGTGCGCAAGCAGATCGTGCACAACGTGCATGTGGTCTCGGAACTCGAATCCCGCGGCGCGATCTTCGTCGAAGAGAACGAAGAGGTGCCCAGCGGCGCGCTGGTGGTGTTCTCCGCCCACGGCGTCTCCCCGGCGGTGGTGCAGTCCGCCGAGGACCGCGGCCTGCGCACCATCGATGCGACCTGCCCGCTGGTCACCAAGGTGCACCGCGAGGCCGTGCGCTTTGCGAAGAACGACTATGAGATCCTGCTGATCGGCCACGAAGGCCACGAAGAGGTCGAGGGCACCTACGGCGAAGCGCCGGAGGTCACCACCATCGTGAACAACCCCGAAGAGGCCGACACCGTGCAGGTGAAGGACCCGGATAAGCTCATCTGGCTCTCGCAGACCACGCTGAGCGTGGACGAGACCATGGAGATCGTGCGTCGGCTGCGCAAGCGCTTCCCGAACCTGCAGGATCCGCCCAGCGATGACATCTGCTACGCGACCACCAACCGGCAGGCGGCGATCAAGGAGATCGCCCCGAGCTCGGAACTGGTGATCGTGGTCGGTTCGGCCAACTCCTCGAACTCGGTGCGCCTGGTTGAGGTTGCGCTGGATCACGGGGCGAAGGCGGCCTACCGGGTGGACTTCGCCAACGAGGTGGACGAGACCTGGTTCGAGGGCGTCTCCAGCGTGGGCGTGACCTCCGGCGCCTCGGTGCCAGATGTGCTCGTCCAGGAGGTGCTGGCCCTGCTCGCCGACTACGGTTTCACCGACGTCGCGGAGATCACCACCGCCCAGGAAGACATCATCTTCTCGCTGCCCAAGGAAATCCGCGGCAAGCTCAAGGAGTCCGGCGATGACGCCCGGGCTCTGGGCGGACGGCGCTCCTCGGAAACCCGCTAAGCACTTCATTTCCCGCATCTTCTAAGCAAAGGTAGAATTTCCTCCCGTGGCTCTTACTATCGGAATCGTCGGACTGCCCAACGTCGGCAAGTCCACCATGTTCAACGCGCTGACCCGTGCCCAGGTACTGGCGGCCAACTACCCGTTCGCGACCATCGAACCCAATGTGGGCGTCGTCCCGCTGCCGGACGCGCGGCTGAAGGTACTCTCCGGGATCTTCGGGTCCGAGCGCATCCTGCCGGCCACCGTGTCCTTCGTGGACATCGCCGGCATCGTCAAGGGCGCCTCGGAGGGTGAAGGCCTAGGCAATAAGTTCCTCGCCACCATCCGCGAAGCCGACGCGATCTGCCAGGTCACCCGCGCGTTCGTCAATGACGACGTGATCCACGTGAACGGTAAGGTCGACCCGGCCTCGGATATCGAGACGATCGCCACCGAACTGATCCTCGCCGATATGCAGACCATCGAGAACCAGCTGCCGCGCCTGGAGAAGGAGCTGCGCACCAAGAAGATCGAGAAGTCCTTCGTGGACGCGGTGCTCAATGCGCAGAAGATCCTCGAAGAGGGCAAGACCCTGTACTCCGCGGCCAAGACCGACGGGGTGGATCTCGAAGAGCTCGCCCCGATGCAGCTGATGACCACCAAGCCATTCATCTACGTGTTCAACACCGATGAAGCCGGACTGGCCGACACCGAGATGCAGGCCAAGCTCTCGGCGCTGGTCGCCCCGGCCGAGGCGATCTTCCTGGATGCGCAGTTCGAGGCCGAACTCGCCGAGCTGGAAGAAGACGAAGCCGAGGAGATGATGGAAGATGCGGGCATCGTCGAGTCCGGTCTGGGCAAGCTGGCTCGCGTCGGCTTCGACACCCTGGGACTGCAGACCTACCTGACCGCTGGCCCGAAGGAAACCCGCGCCTGGACCATCAACAAGGGCGCCACCGCTCCCGAGGCTGCCGGCGTCATCCACACCGACTTCCAGCGCGGCTTCATCAAGGCCGAGGTTGTCGGCTTCGAGGACCTGGTTGAGGTCGGCTCGATCGCCAACGCCAAGTCCGCGGGCAAGGCGCGCATCGAAGGCAAGGAATACATCATGAAGGACGGCGACGTGGTGGAATTTAGGTTCAACGTATAAAAATGCCGCCTGAATAGGGTTTTCGTCTCTTCTGCCTCAAGCCGAGGAATTTGCCGGAGTTCCGATCTAGCGTGCGCAACCAGGCGAGTAAGTGCCTCAACCGCTTAGGTCGTTGGCATTCCGCGGTATCCAGTAGGCGTGACCCACACATGAGCGGTAACCACTTGTCGCCCGCTGTCTCGGGCGTTACGCAGAGACGGTACGTTGTCTGGATGGATATGCCCCCAAAGCACATCGTTAGTGTTCGCCGGCACTTGTCGCGTCAGCCGCTGTAAGGCGGCGATGCCCACACGTTGTCCGCGATGTGCTGAATTGAGGGCGATCTCCTGCATGCAGAAGCCAGTGAATCCGTAGGAATCATCACGCTCTGCGGCCACAATGCCCGCTGAGGTGCCACCCACGCGAATCTCGAAAAGTAGCCCTTCTTCCGCGGCATCCTCAAGCGACTCTGCGTCAGCCGGCACGGCCCACTGGCCCAGTTGCGGCCGTGATGGCTTTAGTGCTTCGTAGATTGCCGCGACGCGTTCTGCTGCTTCTTCCGGAGCGCAAGCAACGAGAGTCACATCGTCGTAGCGGTCGGCCAGAGGCTGCTCGCGCATCTCGGCTACGGGGCGTGCCACGATCAGCAGATCTGGCGTAGCTTGTCCAACATCCATACCCGAACCAGTGAGCGCTCGAAGTCGCTGTTCCGGGTCGGGTAGGTTGACGCGCATGCACAGCGGCGAGAAGGCGTCGAAGCTCGGCAAAACATCACCGAGAGCGGCAAATCCCAATGGTTCAGGCGGCAGTGATGTTGCGATTATGTCCACGAATGGCTTCTCAATGTCTCGCCCCCGGAACCGAATACCCGCGACGGCCCAATGTCCGTTCGGCAGTTCCACGCGTCTGTTCGCCCACGCGAGGGGGTCTTGGACGGGGAGCTGAACCATGTCCCGGATCTGGCCGCCCCACTCAGAATCTCCGACGAGGGCGAGGTTTGGCTCCAGCCATTCTGCTAGATTCGTCCGCCACTGTGGCGACCAGTTCTTGATCTGCGAGGAAGTCCATCGCTCGGCCGCTTCTAGTGCATGCGCATCAGGGGTAGTCATCCGGATGAGAATATCAGATATTGAGCATATAATCTGGCTGGTTCGCAGAGCGGCCAGGGAGCGTCTCGCCGTCTTGCGCAGCATCTAACTCGTGTCTGGCGGCAGAGGTTGGTATGTGCGGCGACGTGGTTGAGTATAGATTTAACGTTTAGTCGAGTTCCGGTTCAATCTCTCGATCGCATAGTTTCAAGCACTCAGTCGGCCGTGAAATAATGCTGGTGGGCGCGTAGGTCCGCGAGCAGATTCATCCGGGTTGGATGCGCGAGGGAAGGCTGAATTGTGAGTTGGAAGGGGCCGGCTGCACTTTTTGCGGCGTGGATAGTCCACGACATCGAGGAAGCGTTTGCGTTTCCTACTTCCTGCGATCGTCTCGTGGATCGCACTGGTATAGAACAGCTCAGGATCACGCCGCAGCAATCGTGGATCGCTGTGGGTCTGATGGGAATTCTGGTGGCGGTGGCGTGTGGCCGCGGCGTACGTTCTACCGGGAAGTCGGCGATCTATCGGGCAGTCGTTGCCGGGCTGGAAGCCCACGTCGTGACTCACCTCGGCGCTTCAGTCGCGCAGCGTGGTTACACCGCCGGTGTTGCGACGGTTTTGCCAATCATGCTTCCCGGGGCGCTCATAGCGCGTCGAGAGCTCCAGCGGGACGGGTGCGAGCTGCGGTTTCGTGACACGGTCAACGGCGTCGCATTGCTCCTGCCCGCCGCATTGGTATGCCAGGTAGGCGCACGACTGATCCGTCGGGTGTCCGCGGCCAAGAACTGACCGGAAAAGCAAGAAACGGCATGTCGTGTGAGGTTCGTATGTGCGGCGACCTGGTGGAGTTCCGGTTTAACGTCTAGCGTTATTGACGCCGGTCGTTATAGCCTGGTCTCGGATCGTTCGGCAGCAAGGACACCGAACGATTGTGGCGTCGTGAGCGAGTGCGCTCGATCGATCATCGGATCCATCGGGTCGCACTGCGCAAGCTTCGTCAGGTGGGATCGGCGGAGTCCATCGAGGATCTTCGGGTCCCGCCGGGCAACCGGCTCGAAGCGCTGAAGGGCGACCGCGCCGGGCAGCACAGCATCAGGATCAACGACGAGTGGCGGATCTGGTTCGTGCGGACCGACGCAGGACCGGAGGAGGTGGAGATCGTTGACTACCACTGAGAAGATTGCTCCGATCCACCCTGGGGAGGTCCTCATGGAGGACTTCATCGAGGGCTTCGGGATCACGCAGAACAAGCTCGCCGTGTCGATCGGCGTCCCGCCTCGGCGGATCAACGAGATCGTGCATGGCAAGCGGGGGATCACGGCGGACACCGCGCTCCGGCTCGGCAAGCTCTTCGGCACCACCGCACAGTTCTGGCTGAACCTGCAGACGCTCTACGGCCTCGACCTCGCAGAGGATCGCGCGGCTGAGCAGATCGACGCCATCGTGCCGCTGCAATCCGCATGACCTTCAGCGGGATGGACGCCGCTGAGGTAGTCCGAGTCGTTGGCTGGCTCGAGGAGCGATCAGTCGTCTACCAGGTCAACGGCGGATGGGCCGTTGACGCTCTGCACGGTTCCCAGACCAGATCGCATGGTGATCTGGATGTGTTCGTCGACTCGACGACGGTCGACGCCCTCATGGAATGGTTGCTCGGTCGCGGATACAGCATCGTGGAGGACTGGCGTCCGATCCGAGTTGAGCTGCGCGCCGGCGACAGGGCGGTCGACATCCATCCGATGGACGTGGACTGTGTCGGCGACGGGGTCCAGCAGGGCTTCGGTGAAGACTCGTTCGTCCACCGAGCGCGCGAGCGCGCGGTCGGAGTGATCGGAGATCGCTCGGTAGTTGTCGCGTGCGCCGCGCGACTCATGGCGCTGAGGCTCGGTTACGACCTCCGGCCGGAGGACCGCCACGATCTCGACGTGCTTGGGAGGTTGGTCGCCGACCACTCTTGAGGTCCGTGGCGGGCAGTTGACGCAGATGGTTGTCCGTGCCGGAACTCAGTGGAATTCCGCTTCAACGTCTGACGTGTTCCGGTCGTTGAGCCGGCCGCAGGCGAGACGAAACGTACTATGCTGGCCTCATGATTGACGAGTGGCGACGCGTGTACAGAGAGTCGACGATGGTGGGCTGGGACTTCTCGACCCTCGACGGGCAGCTTAGCGCCGACGAACCGTGGTGGGACTTCGAACAGGATTGCTTCTCCGCCATTGCTTCTGCACGGCGGATTGCGGACCTTGGGACCGGTGGCGGTGAGAGGCTGCTGGACCTGCTGGGCTCGGACGACATCACGGGCAAGAGCATCATCGCCACTGAGGGTTGGGAACCGAACGTCGCGGTAGCGCACCGCGCTCTTGCCTCGCGGGGCATCGCAGTTGTCAGGTACGACTCTGAGCAGGACACGCGGATGCCGTTTGCCGACAGCAGCTTCGATCTCGTGATGTCCCGCCATGAGTCGATTGATCCGCAGGAGATTGCACGGGTGCTGGCTCCCGGGGGTCGATTGTTGACGCAACAGGTCGACGGGCATGATGCGGAGGAGGTCCACGAATGGTTCGGTCAGCCGTTTGAGTATCCGCATGTGACTTCGCGTCGCTTCGTCGATGACATTGAGACGGCGGGCCTGAATGTTGACGTCGTGGACGATTGGCATGGAACGATGGAGTTCGAGAGCGTGACGGCGCTGGTCACGTATCTTGCCTTGACTCCTTGGGATGCGCCGAACTTCTCCGTATCTGAGCACGAGGCCCAGCTGTTGGCGCTGGACGAAGATCGCCCGATCAAGGTGACTCAGCGGCGTTTCCGCGTGTACGCGACGAAGCCGTAGGCCGATGAAGCTGGAGGGTTGGGCCGCACACCGTCAACGCTCACGCAGCGCGGCGGGGACTGAGTCAGATCGGATCGAGACGATCCACCCGGGAGAGATCCTGATGGAGGACTTCATCGAGGGTTTCGGGATCACGCAAAACAAGCTTGCGGTGTCGATCGGTGTGCCCCCGCGCCGGATCAATGAGATCGTGCACGGCAAGCGCGGGATCAGTGAGGACACAGCTATCCGGCTCGCGCGCTACTTCGGCACGTCCGAGGAGTTTTGGATGAACTTACAGTCGAACTATGAGCTGCGGCTCGAGCGTCGAGTGCTGTGCGACATGGTCGCGGCGATCACGCCACTGCGCTTGACGTGATGGACCGCACAGTGCTGCGCCCCGACGGCGTCTGGATCGCGGTCACCGACCTCGGTGGCGATGGCCCCACCGTCGTACTGTTGCACGGCCTCGCGGGGAGTTCACGCGAACTGTTGCCCACGGCGCATGCGCTACCGGGCTATCGTGTGCTGCTCGTAGACCAGCGGGGGCACGGCGCGAGCACGCGGCTTCCCGATGATCTGTCGCGCGATGCGTTCGTCGGAGACGTCGTCGCAGTGATTGAGGAACTCGTCCCTGGGCGGCGGGCGACGCTTGTCGGGCAGTCGATGGGAGCCCACACCGCGTTCCTTGTCGCGGCGGCGAGGCCAGACCTGGTCGAGGGGCTCGTGATGCTGGAAGGGCACGTGGCGGGCAACGGTGATCCGGGAGAGGCTGCCGGACTCGGCAGCTACTTCGAGTCCTGGCCGGTGCCGTTCGAAGACGAAGCTGCCGCGCGGGGGTTCCTCGGTGATGACGCGATCGTCAATGCTTGGGTGGCCGACCTTCTTCAGACCGATGATGGCCTGGTGCCGCGCTTCGATGCCTCGGTCACGCAGCGCACGATCGAGGCCGTCCATGAGCCGCGCTGGCAGGAGTGGGAGGCTCTGCAGGTTCCGACGCTCGCGGTCTTCGCAAAGCATGGGATGTTCAGCGATGCCGATAAGGACGAACTGGTCTGGCGCAGGCCCGAAACGGAGAGAGTAGATCTGGCCGACGGCAGCCATGACGCCCACCTTGACGCCTTCGACGAGTGGACCGATGTGCTCCATCACTGGCTGTCCCGCGATCAGACCGGGCCGTTGCGACCCAGCGGTCGCTGAGGTTGGTCCGTGCCGGAACTTGGTGGAGTTCCGCTTCAACGTCTAGTTCTTCTTGGCTCGAACGCCCTCGGTTTCTTTTGAAGCCGAGGGCGTTTTTGCGTCCAGACGATGGCCTGCTGCTTAGGGAGAGTTGCGGAACGAGATAGCAAGAGATGAAGTTGCAAGGCGCTAGTGACCGTCAGTAGCTGCTGAGCTTAACGCCGGTATCCCACCGTGCGGAGTTGGCTATCGTGGCGAACAGCATGTGTTCCGCATTATGATCTGTAACGCTGCTAACTTGTTGATCTCCCTGTTGCGTCATGTCAATACCTCCGGGAACTTTGATACGTTGCTCCAGGTGAAAACCTCAGGTAAATAGGTTTCTCATTGCACTGCCTTCCTCGCTTCCGGGTGCACCACCGCACGCTGTGGTGGGGCGCGGCTGGATTGTCGTAGACCTTGGTGACCGTCGCATTCGTGTGTGGCTACCGGATCGTCTACGACGTCCATGACGATGTGCTCATAGTGTTGGTGTTGCAAATCGGTCACCGTTGAGAGACCTACAGATGATGTGAAGAGGCGTGCCGGTGGCGGCGGACCGAAGGTGGTTCTGCTTCACGGCTTGTCAGGAAGCTCCCGGGAGCTAATGCTGACTGGGAGGGCACTCCAGGAATGTCGGGTGCTGCTGGTTGATCAGCGTGGGCATGGCCGGAGTAT
>NZ_JBQSWU010000024.1:0-67531 GCF_052377485.1 Glutamicibacter sp. AOP38-B1-38
GCGCGGTGGTGGTGCTGCTGCCCTGGGGTGCCAGGTTGTGGCGCGACTACCTTTCGGAGAGAAGCAATCGGCAGGCCGCCGCGCAGCGGGCAGACTTTGCCGCGCATCTGCACGACTCGGTGCTGCAGACGCTGGCCGTGATCCAAAAACGCAGCGATGACCCGGCAGCGGTGCGAACCCTGGCGCGCGTGCAGGAACGCGAACTGCGCGCCTGGCTCTATGAGACCGAAGAGCTCGATGAGAAAGACGTGGTCGTGGAAATCCAGACCGAGGCCGACAATGTAGAGAAATTGATGCTGCGGGATGTCGATGTGATTACCGTCGGCAATGCCAGGGGCTTCGACGGACAGCAGTCGCTCGTGGCGGCGAGCCGGGAAGCGATGATGAATGCCGCAAAACATGCCGAGGGAAGAATCTCGGTGTTTGTCGAATGCAGCGAGCTGCTCATCGAGGTGTTCATCCGGGATCGCGGAAGGGGATTCGACGTAGACGGCATCGACAGGGACCGGTATGGGGTGCGCGAATCGATTATCGGACGGATGCAGCGGGCCGGCGGGCAGGCAGCTATTCGCAGCGGCGAGACGGGCACCGAAGTAGAGTTGAAAATGCCAAGGAACAGCAGTCAGGAAGATACGGAATCATGAGTAGCGAACAGCAGAACTTCACGGTGGTGTTGGTAGACGACCATGGAATCTTCCGCTCCGGGCTCCGCGCGGATCTCGGTGAGGACCTGCGCATTGTCGGTGAGGCGGGGTCCGTTGAACAGGCTATCGAAGTCATCGAAAGCCAGCGGCCGGACGTGGTCCTGCTCGACGTGCACCTGCCCGGCGGACGCGGCGGCGGGGGCGCGGAGGTCTTGCGCGGTTGCGCGCACCTGTTGGGAACCACCAAGTTCCTGGCGCTGAGCGTTTCGGATTCGGCGCAGGACGTGGTCACGGTGATTCGGGCCGGGGCCCGGGGCTACGTGACCAAGAGCATTTCCGGAGCCGAAATCTCGGACGCGGTGCGCCGGGTGGCCGGGGGAGATGCGGTGTTCTCGCCACGGCTGGCGGGCTTTGTGCTGGACGCATTCGGCGGTGCAAAAGTGGCCGAATCGACCGGCATCGACGAGGAACTGGATCTGCTCTCGGACCGGGAACTGCAGGTGATGCGCCTGATCGCCCGCGGCTACAGCTACAAGGAGGTGGCCAAGGAGCTGTTCATCTCGGTGAAAACCGTGGAATCGCATGTCTCAAACGTGCTGCGCAAATTGCAGCTCTCGAATCGCCATGAACTCACGCGCTGGGCGGTGGACCGGAAGATCCTCTAGGCGTTAACGAGTGCGGGCCCGATCCGGTGGATCGGGCCCGCAATGTCCGGATGCCGCTCTACTCGGCTTCGCCCAGCAACCGGGCCATCCGCGAGACGCCCTCGGCCAGGTCTGCATCGCCCAGCGCATAGGACATGCGGATATAGCCCGAGGGGCCAAAGGCTTCGCCCGGTACAACCGCGACTTCCGCCTGCTCCAGGATGAACGCGGCCAGCTCGGCGCTGGTGTTGTTCACAACGCCGCGGATCTTCTTGCCCAGCAGCCCGCGCACGTCCGAGTAGGCGTAGAAGGCACCTTCAGGCATCGGGCAGTGCAACCCGTCGATGGCGTTCAAGCCCTCGACGATGGCCAGCCGGCGGCGGTTGAAGGCGACCTTCATCTCCTCGACGGCATCCAAGGGGCCGGCCACGGCGGCCAAGGCGGCACGCTGGGACACATTGGCCACGTTCGAGGTCGCATGGGACTGCAGGTTGGTGGCAGCCTTGATGACGTCCAGTGGGCCGGCCATCCAGCCCACACGCCAACCGGTCATGGCGTAGGTCTTGGCCACGCCGTTGAGGATGACCACCCGGTCTTCGAGCTCCGGAACCAGCGTTGCAATGGAGCTGAAGGAGGCGTCCCCATAGGTCAGGTGTTCGTAGATCTCATCGGTGACTACCCACAAGCCCTTTTCGGCCGCCCAGCGGCCGATTTCCATGATCTGCTCTGCCGTATAAACCGCGCCGGTAGGGTTCGAGGGGGAAACGAAGAGCAAGACCTTGGTACGCTCGGTCAGCACGGACTCAAGCTGCTCGACGGTGACCTTATAGCCCTGCTCGGGGCCGGCGAAGACGGATACGGGCACCCCGCCCGCCAGCTGCACCGACTCCGGGTAGGTGGTCCAGTAAGGAGCCGGAATGATGACTTCGTCTCCCGGGTCAAGCAGTGCGGCAAAGGTGTTGTAGACCGCCTGCTTGCCGCCGTTGGTCACCAGCACCTGCGCGCCAGCCAGCTCGTATCCGGAGTGGCGCAGCGTCTTTTCGGCAATCGCTTCGCGCAGTTCAGGCAGGCCCGCCGCGGGGGAGTACCGGTGGTTCTTCGGATCCTGGGCGGCCTTGACCGCTGCCTCGACGATGTAATCCGGTGTTGGGAAGTCCGGCTCGCCGGCGCCGAAGCCGATGACTGGACGACCGGCGGCCTTGAGCGCTTTCGCCTTGGCATCAACCGCTAGCGTTGCGGACTCGGAAATGGCGCCGATGCGGCGTGAAATTCTAGACATAGAAAATGCATCCTGACGGTTACGTAAGCTGCTGTTAGCTCCAATCCTAGTTCCCAGTATTTGCCGATGCTCAGTGAAATTGAAAAATGACACCAAGTGGTCACTAACTGGTGGTCAGAATGCGGTGTGCGACACACAGGGTGCAGTCAGTTCGACATTTGCTAGTTCGTTGCGTAAAGTTATTTCTCGTTGCTGAGACATCGCAACCGACATGGAAAAGTCCTGATCGGCTAAGATGTTCTCAGTAAGAGCGGTAGCTCAAAGGGTAGTGGCGCAATTGGTAGCGCAGCGGTCTCCAAAACCGCAGGTTGCAGGTTCGAGTCCTGTCTGCCCTGCGCAGTAGCGATGGTAATAATCGCACAGCGAATCTCAAATCACGGTGTGTTGTGGTCGGTCAGGCTGCGGCGCACCGTGATTGTTTCAACTGGCCAAAAAAATTGAAACGAGGATCAGGTTGAGCGAATCAGCTGCCGTAAACTCCGGAAATGGTGAGAAGGCAAAGAAGGGCTTCTTCGGACGCATCTTCCTATTCCTGCGCCAGGTAATTTCAGAACTGAAGAAGGTCGTTACCCCAACGCGTAGCGAGCTCATCAATTACACGCTGGTTGTAATCGGTTTTGTTTGCGTCGTTATGCTGATCGTTACGATCCTTGACTTCGTACTGGGCCAAGGCTCGATCCTCCTGTTCACCAATCAGCCAGAACAGTAATTTATTTGCCGCGGCGGTATAATCGCCCGCAGGTAGTAGATGTCATTCAGTCAAAGAAAGCAGGAGCTGCAGTGTCCGACAAGGAACTCGAACCGCAGATTAATGACGAGGTCGAAAACGAGTTCGTTGAAGCTGATGGCGCGCAGGTAGAAACCGCCGCCGAGGTTGCAACCGACGAGACCGAAGCTCCAGCCGTTGTTGCTGAAGAAGCCGTTCAGGGCGAAGCCGACGAAGATGAAGCTGCTGAAGCAGACGTTCAAGATGTAGCCGACGAAGACGAAGCCGCTGAAGACGTCGAGGATGAAGCCGACGAGGACGAAACCGCTGAAGCAGACGACGTCGATGTTGTCGCCGCGCTCAAGGAAGAATTCCGCTCGAAGCTGCGTCGCCAGCCGGGTGACTGGTTCGTCATTCACACCTACGCAGGTTACGAAAACCGCGTGAAGCTGAACCTCGAGACTCGTATCCAGACCCAGGACATGGACGATTTCATCTATGAAATCCAGGTTCCGATGGAAGAGGTCGTTGAGGTCAAGAACACTCAGCGCAAGATCGTTCGCCGTGTGCGCATCCCGGGCTACGTCCTGGTTCGCATGGAACTGACCGACGCTTCTTGGGGTGTCGTTCGACACACGCCAGGTGTCACCGGATTCGTTGGAAACGCCCATGATCCCAACCCGCTGAACCTCGACGAAGTGTTCTCCATGCTGGAGCACACCGTGGTGGATCCGGTCGAGCAGCCATCGGCTTCCAAGCCGGGACGCTCGCCAATCACCGAAGTCACCGTCGATTTCGAAGTTGGCGAATCGGTTACCGTCAACGATGGTCCGTTCGAGACCATGCCGGCGACGATCTCGGAAATCAAGCTGGAATCGGCACAGCTGGTAGTCCTCGTTTCGATCTTCGAACGCGAGACCCCAGTGACCTTGAACTTCAACCAGGTCACCAAGATCCAGTAGTATTAAGTCTTCGTGCCCCATTCCGTTTGCTTTACGGGGTGAGGGCACGTCCGGCTGTCGCGCCACGACGGCCACAACCCGCAGCACGCTCCTGTGTTGTGGGAACTGCAAGAGTATAAGGACCCGACATGGCCCCAAAGAAAAAGGTCACCGGACTCATCAAGCTGCAGATCCAGGCAGGCGCCGCTAACCCGGCTCCGCCAATTGGTCCTGCACTTGGCCAGCACGGCGTCAACATCATGGAATTCTGCAAGGCTTACAACGCAGCGACCGAGTCGCAGCGCGGTAACGTTGTACCAGTTGAAATCACCGTGTATGAAGACCGTTCATTCACCTTCATCACCAAGACCCCTCCAGCAGCAGAGCTGATCAAGAAGGCTGCTGGCGTTGCCAAGGGTTCAGCTACCCCGCACACCGTCAAGGTTGCCAAGCTGTCCCAGGCTCAGGTTGAAGAAATCGCCACCACCAAGATGGCTGACCTCAACGCCAACGACTTGGCTGCCGCCTCGTTGATCATCGCCGGTACCGCCCGTTCCATGGGCATCACCGTCGAAGGCTAATTTTTAGCTTTTCGTAGTTCACTTCGGTGACTGCAACAAAGAATTTAATCTAAGGCGAGCAGGGAACACCCTGTCCGCCCGTGGCAGGACCGGGCGCGGTCCATATGACCACGACTGCATAAGGAGATAACGCAGATGGCAAAGCGCAGCAAAGCATACGTAGCCGCCGCGGCCAAGATCGTGGCTGACAAGTTCTACGATCCAACCGAGGCAATTGTCCTGGCTAAGGAAATCGCAGGCGAAAAGACTAACTCCACCGTTGAGGTAGCTTTCCGTTTGAGCGTTGACCCACGCAAGGCTGACCAGATGGTTCGCGGTACCGTGAACCTTCCACACGGCACCGGTAAGACCGCCCGCGTGGTTGTCTTCGCCAATGGCGACAAGGCCGAAGCTGCAATCGCAGCCGGCGCCGACTTCGTCGGCTCGGACGACCTGATCGAAAAGATCCAGGGCGGCTGGACCGACTTCGACTCGGCCGTAGCAACCCCAGACCTCATGGGTAAGGTTGGCCGCTTGGGTAAGATCTTGGGTCCTCGTAACCTGATGCCAAACCCTAAGACCGGCACCGTGACCATGGATGTCGCCAAGGCTGTTAATGACATCAAGGGTGGCAAGATCGACTTCCGCGTCGACAAGCACGCCAACCTTCACTTCATCATCGGCAAGGCTTCGTTCGAAGCCAAGCAGCTGACCGAGAACTACGCAGCAGCTTTGGAAGAAGTGCTTCGCTTGAAGCCTTCCTCCTCGAAGGGCCGCTACATCTCGAAGGCAACCGTTTCGACCACCTTCGGTCCAGGTATCCCTGTTGATTCGAACGTAACTCGCGTCGAGGCCTAAAGCCCAACGAGCGCTAAAACCGCGGGACAGACCAGAGAGATCTGGTCTGTCCCGCGGTTTTTGTTTTCCCACTCCTCGATTACCTGGCACAGGCTAACCAATCGTCTGCAGGCCTAGTCAAAAGCTTGTTCGACGTCCGCGCCTGGCTAGCTGCAACGGTGGTGGCGGTAGCGTAAATCGCTCACGGTTCGTTCTGCTGCTTTGCAACCAGACTGCTAGCGAAACCGGTGCTGACTAGAGGATAATCATCTGGCGAAAGCTTCTGGACGCCAAAGATGTGAATTCTCTGAACTGCAGCCGTTATCTACCTGTGATCTGTTCCGTTGCCGCAATGAGTAGTGATAGGCTTAAATCACCGACTTGATCGGCGGTTTCTACATGGGCCCCCCAAGACCATGTAGAAGCTGGATGCGGAAGTTTCCCCAAAACTTTTGTGTCGACAAGTAGCCTGTTGCCAGCGTCCCCCAAGTGCTGGCTTCAGGCCTTGTCACTTTAACGGCCATCTAGTGATTCGAATCATGCGCGCCGTGGCGCCATTGGATTTGGAAGATGCTGCGGTGGCCGTTTAGACTAGAGATACCGAAGACCGTCGGCCGAGTGCGTGCTTGCACAAACTCCTAAGAGCTCGAACGAGCGGCCAACGCCGGTTTCATAGATTTATTTTGACTTGATGTAGTGGATATGCCCTGTGCTCCTGCGCGGGGCCTTTTTTATGGGCTCCGCCGGTTATGAAACGGTACCGAACAAATCCCCGGAAGGAGTGTTATGGCAACGCCTACCAAGACTGTAGCGATTGAAGAAATCACTGCAGACTTCAAGGAATCAACTGCGGCTGTCTTGACTGAATACCGTGGGCTTACCGTTGCACAGCTCAAGGAACTTCGCCGCTCACTTGGTCAGGAGACCAAGTACACGGTTGTGAAGAACACCTTGACCGCTATCGCAGCGAAGGAAGTTGGCATCGATGCATTCGATGGTCAGCTTTCCGGTCCGACTGCAATCGCCTTCATTAAGGGTGACGCAGTTGCTGCCGCAAAGAGCCTCACGGAATTTGCCAAGGCTAACGAGAAGCTTGTCGTCAAGTCCGGCTTCTTCGAGGGCAAGGCCCTTGATCATGCTGGCATCGCTGCTTTGGCAGCTTTGGAATCCCGCGAAACTCAGCTCACTCGCGTTGCTGCAGTACTGCAGGCTCCGGCCGCCGCAGCTGTACGCGTGGTGGACGCTTTGCGTCTGAAGCTAGAAGAGGACGGCGGCGCTGCTGCCGAGGAAGCTCCGGCAGAAGCCTAAGCTTTCGCGACTCTCTCGCATCGTAAACCCAATTCATAGGCCCCAGGGCCAAAATCGAAAGGACGCCGACCATGGCGAAGCTCAGCACTGAAGAGCTGCTTTCAGCATTCAAGGAAATGACCATCATCGAGCTCTCCGAGTTCGTGAAGGAATTCGAGGAGACCTTCGAGGTTTCCGCAGCTGCTGTTGCAGTTGCAGGCCCAGCAGCCGGTGGCGAAGCCGCAGCTGAAGAGCAGACCGAATTCGACGTTATCCTCGAGTCGGCTGGCGACAAGAAGATTGCAGTCATCAAGGAAGTCCGTGGTTTGACTTCCCTCGGCCTGAAGGAAGCCAAGGAGCTCGTTGACGCTGCTCCAAAGGCTGTTCTTGAAGGTGCCGCAAAGGACGCTGCCGAGAAGGCAAAGGAAGCTCTCGAAGCTGCCGGCGCAACCGTCTCGGTTAAGTAGTAAGTTCAGCGGTCACTCGCAACTTATTACCAAAGGGTTCATGGACTTCGTGTCCATGGGCCCTTTGGTCGTTAACGGGGCAAAATCTCGTGCCACAACTTTATAAGTTTATAACGTTTCTATTAACAGGGTTTATTCAAGTTCATTGTTTACAGTGAATATGTGTCAAAAACTGAAACGCAGGAATCCAAGAAGTCGGGTGCACGGCTAGGCTTGCTAGACGGGCTGCGTATTAGTGCCGCCCTGATCGTCGTGCTCTACCACTACACCACCTGGGGGCATAGCCACTGGGGCGTCAAAGCACCAGATGCGTGGCCGGTGTTGTCGGAGTTCACTCGGTACGGCTCGATCGGCGTACAACTTTTCTTCCTGATCTCTGGATTCGTGATCCTGATGTCCGTTCAGGGGAAAAGCATAATCCACTTCATCGGATCAAGACTTGGCCGGCTGTATCCGGCTTATTGGCTGGCAGTGATCGCGGCGGCGATTCTGACCTTTAAAATCTGGCCGGCCGAGAAGGACGGACGCAGCGGCGGGGATATCGTCCCGAACCTCACCATGGTCCAGCAGGGTATGGGGGTCCGGGATCTCGACGGCGTCTACTGGACGCTGTGGGTGGAATTCCGTTTCTACGTATTGCTCGGATTGCTGCTGGTATTGGGACTGGTGAAGACCAAAAACATCATGTGGCTGGCGTTCATCTGGCCGGCTCTGGGAATCCTCTTGCATGTGGCGGAGATGCCTAAGATGCAAGATTGGTTTGCCGGTCAGTACGCGGCTCAGTTTGCCGCGGGCATGGTCTTGTTCCTGATCTATCAGAACGGCCATACCCTCGGACGCTGGGCCCTAGTGGCTTTCAACACCGTAGTATCTGCCTACTTCACGGGCCTCAAGGGGAGCTTCGACAGCGACTTCCTTTCCGGCTTGACCGTGCCGTCCTGGCATTTCTCGGTACTGGCGGTGCTGTGTGTGGCGTTGCTGGCGCTCTGCGTACTCACTCCATTGAAGTACGTTCAGGCTCGTTGGCTAGTCGTGGCAGGATCGCTGACCTACCCTCTGTACCTGTTCCACCAGCTCTGGGGCTGGTGGATCATTGACTCGCTGAGCGCCAGCGTGAACAAATATGTGCTGCTCGTCTTGACCATAAGTCTCATGCTGATCGTGGCCTACCTCGTTGCTCGCTTCGTGGAGAAGCCCGTGGGCCTTTGGCTGCGCAATGAATCAATCAAGTCGCTCACCGCACTCAACGGTTGGGCCAAGAAGCTTCCGCTACCAGAGGCCATAGCTGCTAGTCGGGAACGGAAATATCAGCAATCGTGGCATCAAAGCCGGTAACCAAATCGCGCGGATGAACGAGCAAGCCGTGCTCGGGTTCACCGCAGCCCAACGCGATGACTTCCGGAACAGGTTCTTGGAAGACACTGGAATCAATGTAGAGCGGCAAGACCGTGTGCGAACCAAACGGAGTGATGGTTCCATGGACATAACGGGTAACGTCATAAGCTATATCCGCCTCTGGCAGGGAAAGCTTGTTGACTCCAACCTCGGCCCGCAGCTTTGGCCAGCTCAATTTGCGACCACCTGGGATCAGCGCAAATAAATACGTGTCGTCGGAACGCTTGATGACTAGCGTTTTGAGCAGATGCGCGGGAATGACGCCCAGCAATTTAGCGGCTTCTTCCAGCGAGGAAGCAGCTTCACGCGGCACTATTTCAATCGAGATATCCCGGCGCGAAGCATCGAGGCTGACACGGGTGAGAGCTTCATTGACCTTTGACTGATTCATGTTCTTCACTCCTGATTGTTCATTGCTGTTCTCTGGCGGGTTAGAGTTCGAGCGGTAACTGCGGCGTTCAGTGCCAGAATCTGGTCGTGTAACCCTACCGCTTTCTTCTCGAAGAGCTTTATCCTTTCCCCGAGGCTAGCTCATATTCATCACGATTTGGAGACATGGGGCGCATAAACGATGGGTACTAGCCAAAACAGCGAGCGGCGGGAGTCCCGCTGCTCGCTGTTTTGGCCTCGTGAAAATTTCGATTAGCTATGCACGTCCTGCGTTTCCAACGGATCGCCCTGCTTTTGATTACCGTCATAGTCATCGGTGCCGCCGGCCGGTACGGCTTTGCCTCGCACGAAGAACCAATAGCAAATTGCCAAGAGGGCTATCCACGCGACGCCTGTGAGCAAAGCGCTGCGAGTCTGCGGAACGATACCAATCATGATGATAACGAAGACCATGAACGCTACGGCAACGTAGCTTCCCAACGGCCACAACGGCACCGGGAAAGCCGAGGGTGCAAGATTGTCGCGCATGATCTTGCGTTTCATCGCGACATGCGAAATCAGGATCATTAACCAAACCACGACCGTCGCGAAGGTGGCGAGGGCTGCGATCAAGAAGAATATCTGGTCCTTGAACCAAATGTTGAGCAGAACGCCGATCAGCAATGCACCGATCATTGACATTGACGTCACCCAGGGGACCCCGTTGGCGGTGGTCTTGGTAAATACTTGCGGTGCCTGTCCAAGCCGCGCCATCCCGTGGATCATGCGACCGGCACCGAATATATCCGCGTTAATTGCCGACAAGGCCGCGGTAATCACAACGAAGTTCAAAACGTGAGCCGCTGAGGAGAGCCCGATGCTTGAGAAAATCGAGACGAAGGGGCTTTCCTCCCCATTGATCGTATTCCAAGGCTGGATGCTCATGATGACGCCCAGGGTCAGCACGTAAAACAGCAGAATGCGTACGGGCACCGAATTGACCGCCTGCGGGATGACCTTTCGAGGATTCTGCGCTTCTCCGGCGGTAATGCCAATAACCTCGGTGCCACCGAAAGCGAACATCACAATGGTGAAGGACATCAGTACGCCCCAGATGCCCTGCGGCATGAATCCGTCGTGTGCGAAGAGATTTGAGATTCCGGCGGCGTCTTCGCTTTGATTGCCGAGCCCGAAGAGGATGACCAAGACTCCGCCGGCGATCATCGCGATGATCGCGACCACCTTGATCAGCGAAAACCAGAATTCCAGCTCGCCAAAAACCTTGACCGAGAGCAGATTCACCGCTGCAATGAAGAAGACCACCGCGAGGACCCAGATCCAGCGTTCAACGTTGGGGAACCAGAAGCCCATATACACGCCAAAGGCTGTCACATCCGCCAAGGCCACGACGAACATCTCGAAGGTGTAGGTCCATCCGGTGGCGAAGCCGGCAAAACGTCCGACATACGTAGATGCATAGCTGCCGAAGGAGCCTGAGACCGGATTTCGAACCGCCATCTCGCCCAGCGCACGCATGACCATGAAGACCACGGCGCCACCAACAAGATAGGCGAGCAGTACAGCTGGGCCAGCCATTTGTATGGCTCCTGCCGAGCCATAGAACAGTCCCGTTCCAATGGCTGATCCTAGCGCAATGAATCGTATATGCCGAGTACTCAAGCCTCGTTTGAGGCTCTGGGCTGGTTGACTGGTTCTCACTGCTCTCCTTGGAAAACTAGGGGATTCGAGCGGGAGCTGGAATATCGGATTCCTGGGCGTCCCCGTCGAGCTACCTGTCTATGTAATCGTGATCACAGGGTCGGCAGTAGGGACTTTTTGATCAGCAGTCCGGAATTTCAGACGACACCAGGTTAAGCGTTTGTCGTTGCCGAAAGAGTGCGTCAGGCCAGAATTGCGACGCAAGTCGATACCGAGAACATAGTCTCCATGGACGTGCAAGAGCGGGGGAGCGGTCTTCCGGATAATTAATAAAGATTCGCAGGCGAAGCGCATGGGCCGCGAGAGTGGCTAAATCAGATGCCGAGTGGGCGTTGTGAGTAACAACACAGCAAGGCGGCGCGAAGCCCACGGGAAAGCGAGTGATTTCTGAGTGGCCGCGCTTCGAAACCCTGAGGTGGGTGATTATTTGCCAGTTCACGTGGGAAAACGCTTAGGCGTTGGAGGAACTGGGTTTGGCCGAGGTTGTCGCCGGGGCAGGCGTGCGCTTGCGAATTTCGAGAAATTTCCGGCGACCTAAAAGGCGGCAAGAAACTATAGCACGAATCTCTCCGGCGGATATCGACAAGCTTAAAATACTCCGGTAGAGTAGAAATTTGCGCCATACCTGTTTGCGCGCGGCCTTCATATAGCGGTGGGTTCGCGTCGTCACACGAGGGCTTGTCCTATGACAGGCACCTTAGCACGGTTGGCGTTCGGAAACCTGACGGTCTTTGGAAGGATCCATCTTGGTCGCCTCGAGCAACCCTAACAACCAAACCGCTAGTTCGGCTCGCGATGCTGCATACGCTGGCCGACTTTCTTTTGCAAAGATTCACGAACCCCTTGAAGTGCCTAACCTGCTGGCATTGCAGACTGAGAGCTTTGACCGCCTCATCGGCAATGAACTCTGGAAGGCTCGTCTAGCCAAGGCCGAAGCCGCTGGTGACACCAGCGTGCCAGACACCTCGGGCTTGGCTGAAATCTTCGAGGAGATTTCCCCGATCGAAGACTTCCAGGACACCATGTCCTTGAGCTTCTCCGATCCGGAATTCGCTGACCCAAAGTACTCCATCGCTGAGTGCAAGGATCGCGACGCTACTTACGCGGCACCGCTGTATGTCAAGGCCGAGTTCATGAACAATGAAACCGGCGAGATCAAGCAGCAGACCGTCTTCATGGGCGATTTCCCACTGATGTCCGACAAGGGCACCTTCGTCATCAACGGCACCGAGCGTGTTGTTGTGTCGCAGCTGGTCCGTTCCCCTGGTGCGTACTTTGAGTCCGCTCCGGACAAGACCAGTGACAAGACCATCTACTCCTCGCGAATCATTCCTTCGCGCGGCGCCTGGTTCGAACTGGAAATCGACAAGCGCGACCAGATCGGTGTGCGCCTGGACCGTAAGCGCAAGCAGTCGGTCACCGTGTTGCTCAAGGCCCTTGGCTGGAGCGAAGAGAAGATCCTGTCCGAGTTCGGTCAGTACGACTCGATGCGTGCCACCTTGGAAAAGGACAACATCAAGGACCAGAACGAAGCGCTTCTGGATATCTACCGCAAGCTGCGTCCGGGCGAGCCGCCAACGGTTGATGCCGCACAGGGTCTGCTGCGCAACATGTACTTCGAGCCAAAGCGCTACGACCTGGCCAAGGTTGGTCGTTACAAGATCAACCGCAAGCTGGGTGTCGAGACTCCGGTTGACGCCGAGAGCCCTGCCGTTCTGTCGGTAGACGACATTGTCGCCATGATCCGCTACCTCGTTGCATTGCACGCAGGCGAGAAGACCATCTCCGGCACCCGCAAGGGCGAGATCATCGACGTATCGGTTAACGTGGACGACATCGACCACTTCGGCAACCGTCGTATCCGCGCCGTGGGCGAGCTGATCGAGAACCAGATCCGCACCGGTCTTTCGCGTATGGAGCGTGTTGTGCGCGAGCGCATGACCACCCAGGACGTCGAAGCGATCACCCCGCAGACGCTGATCAACATCCGCCCGGTGGTAGCTGCCATCAAGGAGTTCTTCGGTACTTCGCAGCTCTCGCAGTTCATGGACCAGAACAACCCGCTAGCCGGACTGACCCACAAGCGCCGCTTGTCGGCACTGGGCCCAGGCGGTCTGTCCCGTGACCGCGCAGGCATGGAAGTTCGCGACGTTCACCCGTCCCACTACGGACGTATGTGCCCAATTGAAACTCCCGAAGGCCCGAACATTGGCCTGATCGGTTCGTTGGCTACCTACGGCCGGATCAACTCCTTCGGCTTCATCGAAACCCCTTACCGCAAGGTAGTGGACGGCGTTGTCTCCAACGAGGTCGAGTACCTGACCGCAGATGACGAGCTGCAGCACTTCATCGCACAGGCCAACGCTCCGCTGGGCGAAGACGGCCGCTTCGAAGAAGATGCCGTCTTGGTCCGTGAAAAGGGCGGTGGCGGCGAGCCCGTCATCGTTGAGCCGAGCGAAGTGACCTTCATGGACGTTTCGCCGCGCCAGATGGTGTCGGTTGCCACCGCGCTGATTCCATTCCTCGAGCACGATGACGCGAACCGCGCACTGATGGGCGCCAACATGCAGCGCCAGGCTGTGCCGCTGTTGGCTTCCGAGTCGCCACTGGTTGGTACCGGCATGGAGAAGTACGCCGCAATTGACGCCGGCGATTCCGTGGTCGCACTGAAGCCAGGTGTTGTCACCGAGGTTTCCGCAGACCTGGTTGTTGTCATGAACGATGACGGCACCGAGTCGATGTACCCGATCATGAAGTTCGCACGCTCGAACCAGGGCAACGCGTACAACCAGCGCGTACTGGTCACCGAGGGCGATCGACTGGAATTCCAGTCGATCATCGCCGACGGTCCTTCGACCGACAAGGGCGAGCTATCCCTGGGTAAGAACCTGCTCGTGGCATTCATGTCATGGGAAGGGCACAACTTCGAGGATGCGATCATCCTTTCGCAGCGCATGATCTTCGAGGACGTGCTCACCTCGATTCACATCGAAGAGCACGAAGTCGATGCCCGCGACACCAAGCTTGGTGCCGAGGAAATCACCCGCGATATCCCGAACGTCTCCGAGGACATCCTCTCCCAGCTTGATGACCGCGGCATCGTGTACATCGGCGCCGAGGTTGAAGCAGGCGACGTCCTGGTTGGCCGTGTCACTCCTAAGGGCGAGACCGAGCTGACCCCGGAAGAGCGCCTGCTGCGCGCGATCTTCGGTGAGAAGTCCCGCGAAGTGCGCGATACCTCGCTGAAGGTGCCGCACGGCGAGTCCGGTACCGTCATCGGCGTGCGCATCTTCGATCGCGACAACGATGATGACCTGTCCCCAGGCGTGAACCAGCTGGTCCGCGTGTACGTGGCACAGAAGCGCAAGATCACCAACGGTGACAAGCTTGCCGGCCGTCACGGCAACAAGGGCGTTATCTCCAAGATTCTTCCACTTGAGGATATGCCTTTCCTCGAGGACGGAACCGCGGTTGACGTCGTGTTGAACCCACTGGGTGTGCCAGGTCGAATGAACGTCGGCCAGGTTATGGAAATCCACCTGGGTTGGGCTGCCAAGCAGGGCTGGAATATCGAGAACGAGCCGGCTTGGGTGCGAAACCTGCCGAACCTGCCTCGCCAGTCCGGTCCGACCACCGTGTCCACCCCGGTCTTCGACGGTGCCTCGGAAGAGGAAATCCGCGGAATCCTGGATTCGACGAACGTCACTCGTGACGGTGAGCGTCTGATCGGCAACACCGGTAAGACCCGCCTGTTCGACGGTCGTTCCGGCGAGCCATTCCCGGATCCGGTATCCGTTGGCTACATGTACATCTTGAAGCTTCACCACCTGGTGGACGACAAGATCCACGCACGTTCCACCGGTCCATACTCCATGATTACCCAGCAGCCACTTGGTGGTAAGGCCCAGTTCGGTGGCCAGCGCTTCGGTGAGATGGAAGTTTGGGCCCTGGAAGCTTACGGCGCCGCTTACACCCTGCAGGAACTTCTGACCATCAAGTCGGATGATATCCACGGTCGTGTGAAGGTCTACGAAGCCATCGTCAAGGGCGAGAACGTTCCGGAGCCAGGTGTTCCAGAGTCGTTCAAGGTGCTCATCAAGGAAATGCAGTCGTTGTGCTTGAACGTTGAGGTACTTGGTACCGACGGCAACACTATCGAAATGCGTGAATCGGACGAGGAATCGTTCCGTGCAGCGGAAGAGCTGGGCATCGACCTTTCCCGGTCGGAGCCAAACTCCGTAGAGGAGGTCTAGGTTCCACCGCTGCCTTGAGCGGCCCGCGGGCCCAGCGAGCGTAGCGGCTCACCAAGACTTACTTATTCGTATCGACTTCAGACACCAAAGAAGAGAGAAAAGGACCCTATGTCCAGCGATTCCTCATTCGGCCTCATGCGCATTGGCCTTGCTACCGCAGAAGAAATTCGCGGTTGGAGCTACGGCGAAGTCAAGAAGCCGGAAACCATTAACTACCGCACCCTGAAGCCAGAGAAGGACGGACTTTTCTGCGAAAAGATCTTCGGCCCTTCCCGGGACTGGGAATGCTACTGCGGTAAGTACAAGCGTGTACGTTTCAAGGGCATCATCTGTGAGCGTTGTGGCGTCGAGGTGACCCGCGCTAACGTTCGCCGTGAGCGCATGGGACACATCGAGCTTGCCGCTCCAGTGACCCACATCTGGTACTTCAAGGGCGTTCCATCGCGTTTGGGCTACCTGCTGGATCTGGCTCCGAAGGACCTCGAAAAGGTCATTTACTTCGCTGCCTACATGATCACCAGCGTCAACGAAGAACGTCGCCACGCCGAATTGCCTAACCTGCAGGCCCAGCATGATCTGGAACTGCGCAACCTGGCAAACAACGCGGAAGCCGACAAGAAGGCCATCGCCGCCGAGCTCGAAACCGAGCTTGAGCGCATGGAGGCCGACGGTGCCAAGGGCGCCGAGCTGAACAAGGCTCGCACCCTGGCAGAGAAGACCGTGCTGCAGATCGACAAGCGCGCGAAGCTCGAAGCAGAGCGCCTGCGTGCGGTCTGGGAACGCTTCAAGGGCCTGAAGGTCGCTGACCTTGAGGGCGATGAAGGCCTGTACCGCACCATGCGTGAGAAGTACGGACTGTTCTTCGAAGGCTCCATGGGTGCAGAATCGATCCAGAAGCGCCTGCAGAACTTCGACCTTGCCGGCGAAGCCGAACTGCTCAAGAAGATCATCGACGAGGGCAAGGGCCAGAAGAAGGCCCGTGCACTGAAGCGCCTGAAGGTGGTTAACGCCTTCCTGGTCAACCAGAACTCGCCAGAGGGCATGGTGCTGGATTCCGTTCCGGTGATCCCACCAGAGCTGCGTCCGATGGTTCAGCTCGACGGTGGCCGTTTCGCCACCTCGGACCTGAACGACCTGTACCGCCGCGTGATCAACCGCAACAACCGCCTCAAGCGCCTGCTGGATCTCGGTGCCCCCGAGATCATCGTGAACAACGAAAAGCGCATGCTCCAGGAAGCTGTTGACTCGCTGTTCGACAACGGTCGTCGTGGCCGTCCGGTCACCGGACCGGGTAACCGCCCGCTGAAGTCCCTGAGCGACATGCTCAAGGGCAAGCAGGGTCGTTTCCGCCAGAACCTGCTCGGCAAGCGTGTTGACTACTCGGGCCGTTCGGTCATCGTGGTTGGTCCGCAGCTGAAGCTGCACCAGTGTGGTCTGCCTAAGCAGATGGCCCTGGAGCTCTTCAAGCCGTTCGTGATGAAGCGCCTGGTTGACCTCAACCACGCACAGAACATCAAGAGTGCCAAGCGCATGGTCGAGCGTTACCGCCCACAGGTTTGGGATGTTCTCGAAGAGATCATCACCGAGCACCCGGTACTGCTGAACCGTGCACCTACCCTGCACCGTTTGGGCATCCAGGCGTTCGAACCTCAGCTGGTCGAGGGCAAGGCATTGCAGCTGCACCCGCTGGTTTGTGCTGCCTTCAACGCCGACTTCGACGGTGACCAGATGGCAGTCCACCTGCCGCTGAGCCCAGAAGCCCAGGCCGAAGCGCGCATCCTGATGCTGTCCTCGCACAACATCTTGAAGCCTTCGGACGGCCGCCCGGTGGCACTTCCTTCGCAGGATATGATCATCGGTCTGCACCACCTGACCACCAAGCGCGCTACCGAAGCCGGTGCCGGACGCACCTTCACCTCGGTTGCCGAAGCCATTATGGCAATGGACCTGCGTGAGCTGCACCTGAACGCACCGGTCAAGATCCGCGTACCGAACTTCGTTCCTTCCGAGGAGCAGCCAGCTCCGGAAGGCTGGGAGCCAGGCACCGATGCGCTCTTGGAGACCTCGCTGGGCCAGGTGTTGTTCAACGACACCCTGCCAGCGGACTACCCATGGGTTGCCCACGTGACCGGCAAGGATGCGCTTTCGGAGATCGTCAACGATCTGGCCGAGCGCTACCCGAAGATCACCGCCGCCGAAACCCTGGATAACCTGAAGGATGCCGGTTTCTACTGGGCAACCCGCTCGGGCGTCACCGTGGCAATCTCGGATATTACCTCGAATATGGACAAGGCAGCCATCCTTGCTCCTTACGAGGTTCGTGCCGCAAAGGTTCAGGCTTCGTTCGATAAGGGCTTGATTGCCGATACCGAACGCCGCCAGGACCTGATCGACATCTGGACCAAGGCTACCGATGAGGTTGCCGAGGCGATGAAGAACGGCATGGAAGAGCTGAACACCATTAACCGCATGGTGACTTCCAAGGCTCGTGGTAACTACCTGCAACTGCGGCAGATCGCCGGTATCCGTGGTCTGGTGTCCAACCCTAAGGGTGAAATTATTCCTCGCCCGATCAAGTCTTCGTACCGCGAAGGCCTGTCGGTTCTGGAGTACTTCATCGCGACCCACGGTGCCCGTAAGGGTCTGGCCGATACCGCGTTGAAGACCGCTAACTCGGGTTACCTGACCCGTCGTCTGGTGGACGTTTCACAGGACGTTATCGTGCGCGAAGAAGACTGTGGCACCCGCCGCGGCCTGACCGTGCCGATCGCCAACAACTCCGTTGGTGTGCGCATGATGCACGAAACCGTCGAGAACTCGGCGTACACCCGCACCCTGGCCACCGAGGCCAAGGACGCGGAGGGCAACGTGCTGGCAGCAGCCGGCGCCGATGTGGGCGACGTGCTCATCGACCAGCTGTACGCAGCCGGCGTCGATGAGATCCGTGTCCGCTCCGTGCTGACCTGTGATTCGGCCGTGGGAACCTGTGCTCTGTGCTACGGTCGCTCGCTGGCCAGCGGCAAGACCGTGGACATCGGCGAGGCTGTGGGCATTATCGCCGCACAGTCCATCGGTGAGCCTGGTACCCAGCTGACCATGCGTACCTTCCACACCGGTGGTGTTGCATCGGCTGACGATATTACCCAGGGTCTGCCTCGTATCCAGGAACTGTTCGAAGCCCGTACCCCTAAGGGTGTGGCTCCGATGTCCGAGGTCACCGGTCGCGTGTCGATCGAGGACGACGAGAAGCAGCTGCGCGTTGTGGTCACTCCAGACAACGGCGACGACAAGCAGGCCTACCCGGTTCTGCGTCGTGCTCGCCTGTTGGTTGAAGAGGGCGAAAGCATCATCGCCGGTACTCAGCTCACCAGCGGTACCCTGGATCCGAAGCAGGTTCTTCGAGTCCTCGGCCCACGTGAAGCTCAGAAGTTCTTGGTCCGTGAGGTCCAGGACGTGTACCAGTCCCAGGGTGTAGGCATCCACGATAAGCACGTGGAAGTCATCGTCCGCCAGATGCTGCGTCGCGTCACCGTCATCGAATCCGGCGAAACCGACTTGCTTCCGGGCGAGCTGGCCGACCGTTCGCGCTTCACCGCTGCGAACAAGAAGGCAGTCACCGAGGGCAAGCGCCCGGCCGCCGGTCGTGACGAGATGATGGGTATTACCAAGGCATCGCTTGCCACCGATTCATGGCTGTCGGCTGCTTCCTTCCAGGAAACCACCCGCGTCCTGACTCAGGCTGCGATGGAAGGCAAGTCGGATCCATTGCTGGGTCTGAAGGAGAACGTGATCATCGGTAAGTTGATCCCGGCCGGTACCGGTTTGGATCGCTACACCCAGATCAACGTCGAGCCAACCGACGAAGCAAAGGCAACTTTGTTCACCGGTTCTTCGGCCTTCTCTTCGGGCCTGTACGACGATGCACTGGAGGGCAACCTTTCGCCAGAGTTCCAGGCCATCTCGATGGACGACTACGACCACGGTTCAGACTTCCGCTAAACACGGATTCTGACTAGTTAGTCAAAACGCCCGCCGGTACCTCGTGTGCCGGCGGGCGTTCCATTTAAGCGCAGACCAATTAGTAGATATATCAGTGGGGGAATAGTCTACTAAAGCTGCCGCGCCAGAGGCGAGGCTGCTGGATTCACCCCGTGGTCACCTGCGGTATCGCCGCCGTTCAGCTTGGCTCGATAGGATCAGTGCATTGGTGAGATAGCTTACGGAAACTAGAGCGATGGCGGTTTAATGCTAGACTGAGATCAATTGTTTTAGGTGTGGCAAAATGGACTCGGTCCGGGTTGCGGGCAGGTTGCGCAACAAATGCCACACTTTCGCACGCCTAGGGACTTTCTGTTCCTGTTGGCCGCAAAGCAAGCAGCTAGCTCCACAACTTCGCAGATTCTGTTCGGTTGTGGTGCCGACAAACTTAGACAATGGAAGGACACGAAAGTGCCTACTATTCAGCAGCTGGTCCGTAAGGGCCGCTCGCCTAAGGTCGTCAAGACCAAGGCTCCTGCCCTCAAGGGCAACCCAATGCGTCGTGGCGTATGCACCCGTGTGTACACCACCACCCCGAAGAAGCCTAACTCGGCTCTGCGTAAGGTCGCACGTGTGCGCCTTGCCGGTGGCATCGAAGTTACCGCTTACATTCCAGGTGTCGGACACAACCTGCAGGAACACTCCATCGTGCTCGTTCGCGGTGGTCGTGTAAAGGACCTCCCAGGTGTTCGTTACAAGATTGTACGTGGTGCTCTTGATACTCAGGGTGTTAAGGGTCGTAAGCAGGCTCGTTCCAGCTACGGCGCGAAGAAGGATGGTAAGTAATGCCTCGTAAGGGTCCGGCGCCAAAGCGCCCACTAGTTTCTGATCCGGTCTTCGAATCCCCATTGGTCACTCAGCTGATCAACAAGGTTCTCGTTGACGGCAAGAAGTCCACTGCAGAGCGCATTGTTTACGGTGCACTCGAAGGTGCGGCCGCAAAGTCCGGCACCGACGCTGTGACGACTCTCAAGAAGGCCATGGATAACATCCGCCCGGCCCTCGAGGTTCGTTCACGCCGTGTTGGTGGCGCTACTTACCAGGTTCCCGTCGAGGTCAAGCCAGGCCGCGCAACCGCACTTGCACTGCGCTGGTTGGTTGGCTACTCGAAGGCTCGCCGCGAGAAGACCATGATCGAGCGTTTGATGAACGAGATCTTGGATGCATCGAACGGTCTGGGTGCCGCTGTGAAGCGTCGCGAAGACACTCACAAGATGGCCGAGTCCAACAAGGCCTTCGCCCATTACCGCTGGTAAGAACCGCTTGGAATTGCTGGGTGTCAAAAGGCACCCAGCCAATCCTAGCCTCACCTTTTAGGGAGACAACGTGGCACAGGACGTGCTTACTGACCTGAATAAGGTCCGAAATATCGGCATCATGGCACACATCGATGCTGGTAAGACCACTACTACTGAGCGCATCCTGTTCTACACGGGTGTGAATCACAAGCTCGGTGAGACCCACGACGGTGCGTCGACCACCGACTGGATGGAGCAGGAAAAGGAACGCGGTATCACCATTACCTCCGCGGCCGTGACCTGTTTCTGGAACAACAACCAGATCAACATCATCGACACCCCTGGCCACGTTGACTTCACCGTTGAGGTGGAGCGCTCGCTGCGCGTGCTCGATGGCGCCGTTGCCGTGTTCGATGGCAAGGAAGGCGTTGAGCCTCAGTCTGAGACCGTTTGGCGTCAGGCTGACAAGTACAACGTTCCGCGTATCTGCTTCGTCAACAAGATGGACAAGCTGGGCGCTGATTTCTACTTCACCGTAGATACCATCGTCAAGCGCTTGGGTGCCAAGCCATTGGTGATGCAGCTGCCTATCGGCTCCGAGCACGAATTCACCGGTGTGGTCGACTTGATGACCATGAAGGCATTCGTCTGGGAAGGCGACTCCAAGGGTGACGTCACCATGGGTGCCGCCTACGAGACTCGCGAAATTCCTGCAGACATGCAGGCTAAGGCCGACGAGTACCGCGCCAAGCTGGTTGAGGATGTCGCCGAGGGCTCTGACGAGCTCATGGAGAAGTTCCTCGAAGGCGAAGAGATCAGCAATGATGAGCTCAAGGCCGGCATTCGCAAGATGGTCATCAACTCGGAGATCTACCCGGTCTTCTGTGGTTCGGCCTTCAAGAACCGCGGCGTGCAGCCAATGCTCGACGCAGTGATCGATTTCCTGCCAAACCCACTTGACGTGGGCGCCATGGTGGGCCACGATCCAAAGGACGAAGAGGTCGAGCTGACTCGCGAGCCTTCCGAGGATGCACCATTCTCGGCACTGGCTTTCAAGATCGCCGCGCACCCATTCTTCGGCCAGCTGAACTTCATTCGCGTTTACTCGGGCAAGGCATCATCTGGTACCCAGTTGCTGAACTCGACTAAGCAGAAGAAGGAACGCGTTGGCAAGCTCTTCCAGATGCACTCCAACAAGGAGAATCCGGTTGACGAGATCCACGCAGGTCACATCTACGCCGTGATCGGCCTGAAGGATACCACCACCGGTGATACCCTTTGCGATCCAGCGAACCCGATCGTGCTTGAGTCGATGTCGTTCCCAGCACCAGTGATCTTCGTGGCCATCGAGCCTAAGACCAAGGGTGACCAGGAGAAGCTGTCGACCGCTATCCAGAAGCTGTCTGCGGAAGATCCAACCTTCACCGTTTCGTTGAACGACGACACCGGCCAGACCGAAATCGGCGGCATGGGCGAGCTTCACCTGGATATCCTGGTGGACCGCATGAAGCGCGAATTCCGCGTGGAAGCCAACGTGGGTAAGCCACAGGTCGCGTACCGCGAAACCATCAAGAAGGCTGTGGAGAAGGTTGACTTCACCCACAAGAAGCAGACCGGTGGTTCGGGCCAGTTCGCAAAGGTCCAGGTTTCGTTCGAACCTCTAGAGGTTGTCGACGGAGTTACCTACGAGTTCAAGAACGCCGTCACCGGTGGTCGTATCCCTCGTGAGTACATCCCATCCATCGACGCCGGTATCCAGGACGCCATGCAGTACGGCATCCTTGCTGGTTACCAGATGGTCGGCGTGAAGGCTACCGTCATCGACGGTGCTTACCACGACGTTGACTCCTCGGAAATGGCGTTCAAGATCGCTGGCTCACAGGTATTCAAGGAAGGCGCACGCCGCGCTAACCCAATCCTGCTTGAACCACTGATGAGCGTCGAAGTTCGTACCCCGGAAGAGTACATGGGCGACGTTATCGGCGACCTGAACTCCCGCCGTGGCTCGATCACCGAGATGTCCGATGCAGCTGGCGTGAAGGTTATCAATGCCCACGTGCCACTGTCGGAGATGTTCGGCTACATTGGTGACCTGCGGTCCAAGACCCAGGGTCGTGCAGTGTACTCGATGACTTTCCACAGCTACTCTGAGGTCCCGAAGGCAGTTGCCGAAGAGATCATCCAGAAGGCCCGCGGCGAGTAATCGTCTAGGAACCAAACTTGGCCGTGACCCCGCCAGTGTGGGGGAGTGGCCGATCGCGAAGCCGGCTTTATTGCCAATGAAGCCGGCCTCGCAAACGGCCAACGAGGGATTTGCATCACATGCAGGGCCCGCGCAGGACCGAAATTTTCGTAAATATCCAAGCCCCCAGTAGACTGATTCCAGTTCGTTTGCGAATCGCGCAATCGTAAGTAAGTCTTCTGTAAAACGTTTCTAGGAGGAACCTGTGGCAAAGGCAAAGTTCGAGCGGACCAAGCCGCACGTCAACATCGGCACCATTGGTCACGTTGACCACGGTAAGACCACGTTGACCGCCGCCATCTCCAAGGTACTTGCTGACAAGTACCCTGATCTCAACGAGCAGCGCGACTTCGCGTCGGTTGACTCCGCTCCAGAAGAGCGCCAGCGCGGTATTACCATCAATATCTCGCACGTTGAGTACCAGACCGAGACCCGTCACTACGCACACGTTGACGCTCCAGGCCACGCTGACTATGTCAAGAACATGATCACCGGTGCGGCTCAGATGGACGGCGCAATCCTCGTGGTTGCTGCTACCGACGGCCCAATGGCTCAGACCCGCGAGCACGTTCTGCTTGCTCGTCAGGTTGGCGTGCCATCCCTGATGGTTGCACTGAACAAGTCCGACATGGTTGAGGACGAGGAGCTCCTTGAGCTCGTCGAGATGGAAGTTCGCGAACTTCTCTCCTCGCAGGGCTTCGATGGCGACGATGCACCAGTGATCCGCGTTTCGGGCCTGAAGGCTCTGGAAGGCGACGCTGAGTGGACCAAGTCCATCGAGGAACTGATGGAAGCAGTCGATACCTACATCCCGAACCCAGTTCGTGATCGCGATCGTCCATTCCTGATGCCAATCGAAGACGTCTTCACCATCACCGGTCGCGGTACCGTTGTGACCGGTCGCGCCGAGCGTGGCACCCTGAAGATCAACTCGGAAGTCGAAGTTGTCGGCATCCGTCCGATCCAGAAGACCACCGTTACCGGTATCGAGATGTTCCACAAGCAGCTCGACGAGGCATGGGCCGGCGAGAACTGTGGCCTGCTGCTTCGCGGTCTGAAGCGCGACGATGTCGAGCGCGGCCAGGTTATCGTAGCCCCAGGCTCGATCACCCCGCACACCGGCTTCGATGCCAACGTCTACATCCTGTCGAAGGACGAAGGCGGACGTCACAACCCGTTCTACTCGAACTACCGTCCGCAGTTCTACTTCCGCACCACCGACGTGACCGGCGTCATCACCCTCCCAGAGGGCACCGAGATGGTCATGCCAGGCGACAACACCGAAATGTCGGTTGAGCTGATTCAGCCAATCGCCATGGAAGATGGCCTCGGCTTCGCTATCCGTGAAGGCGGCCGCACCGTTGGTTCGGGCAAGGTCACCAAGATCACCAAGTAGTTCGCTGCTTAACTGATCTAGGCCAACTGGTCTGACAAAAAAGATCTCCACCACTTCTTCGGAAGAGGTGGAGATCTTTTTGCTTAACATCTGCGCGTTAAGTGCCAAGTATGTCAATGCAGTGGTCTAATTGGATTGCGTGGATATCCCTCTGCGAGTTCATCGATCTAAGGTCGCGGCATGTTCTGGTTCATCTTGGTTCTCCTGCTCGTGGCTGCCAGCTTCTTCATAGGCTTTCGCATTGGCCGCAGGAACCACACGGTGAACTCCGAGGCCAAGCAGCAAGCCTGGCAGGAAGGCTATAACGCCGCCACTAACTACGCGGCACGTACCGCCCAGCAACCTTCCACGCACGCTCCGCCGCCACCGAGCCAAGAGGCGAGTAATTGGCCCCTGGGAGCCCCGGTGGCAAACCCCGCTGCGCAGGTCTATGCCCGGCCGCCGGTCCAAGCACCCGCAGCGCCTGTCCGCCCGGTGAAGCAACTGACCCCGCGTGAACGGGAACTGCGCAATATCAACGTCACCCTCTACGTGGCCGCCCTGCTGATCGTGGCCGCCGGAGCCCTGTTCCTGAGTTTCGCATTACCGCCGCTGCCTAAACTCATCGCCTTGTTCGCATTGGCCGCGGCCTTTTACGGCGGAGGACTCTATGTGCACGGGGCAAAGCAGAATCTCAAGCCAGCCGCCAGCGCCTTCGCCGGAACCGGGTTGGCCTTATTGCCTTTATCGGGAATCGCGACCTACCTGACGCTCCCGGTGCCGGCGGCAGTGGTGTGGCTGGTCTTCTCGGTGCTGGGCACCCTTGCCGTGGGTTTTGCCACCCTCCGTTTACGCTCCCGGGTGCTAGCTTGGATTGCGGTCTTCGTAGTGGTCTCCACCACCATGGCCTGCGCGGCCACGGTGCAACGCGGCATCTTGTTCTACCTGCTCTTCTTACTGCTGCTCTCCCTGGTGCTGCTTGTCCTGGCTGTGCGCAGCGCAAAGGTTCGCTCCTCGCTCTTCTACTCGGCCGTGTCCGCCACCGCGCAGTTGCTGCCGCTGTTGGTGCTCGGCCTGGCATTAGTCATGTTGACCACCTTGCATGCCCGCGACTTGGTGTGGGTGTTCTTCTTGGTGACCGCCCACCTGCTGCTCTCCATCAGATTGCTGGTGAGGTTCCGGCTGCATCGGCTCTACGCGGCACGCGTGAGCTTCATGCTGCTGATTTTCGCCACCGCAAATTACCTGGCCTGGGAACCACGGAATACCTGGGTGCTCATCGCGGTGCTTTGGGCGGCGCAGGCCCTGGCGATCACGCATTATGCACAAGGTTATCGCCGGCTTTTCACGGTGCCAGCCAACTGGTGGCGGGCCGAACGGGTGCTCCTCTGGGTGCTGGTCTGCGCTTCAATGCTCGCGGTTATGCTCAATGCCAGCGGAGAACTCATTCCTTGGTGGTATTCGGTGCTGTTGATTCCCGTGCTTCAGCTCTTCGCGGTTCCAGCCTTGGGCAAGCGGGGAAAGATTGAAGCGGCCGCTATCGTGGCGCTGGTCCTGCTGGGGATCACCGCCAGTGACTGGTTTGCCTGGCGGGCATTGCCGGGGGTAGCCGTGGCTCTGGTGGGACTCACACTCGCGATGCGCAGCGAAACGGATCGCCGCTGGCATCTGGCGCTAGACCAGACCCGGTGGATCGGGTTCCTTGTCTTCGGCGGATTTGGCGGTCGCACGGTGCAGCAGATGCTGAGCGGTTTTGATCACCAAACGGGTAGGTCAAGCTGGTACGCGATGAACGTGTCGGAGAATGTCTCGCTGCAGCTAGCGTGGGTTGTGGGCCTGTGGGTACCTTTGTTTGCACTGTGGCTCATCTCGACGCTCCAAGGCGCTCGGCTAGCCGACCGGACTCGTGGGCAACTCATTCGATTCGGTGCTTCCGCGCTGCTGGCGTTGATCACCCTGGGGTACATCGGATCTATGGTGAACCAGGTGGCTGGCGTGGATGCTGCTACGGCAAGCTTCCTTGGACTACCTGCCGGCAACTGGTTCTTCATAGGAATCCTCCTAACGTTGGCCAGCGTGATTCTGGCCGGTTGGCGCAACGATGGCTTCGGCCAGGAACGCGCAGTGCAAATACTGCGCACCATGGTGCTGGCAGCTAGTGGTGGGCTCTTCCTGCTCAGCTTCCAGGAGCCGCAAAACGCCCTGCCTTTCGTGGGACTTGTGAATCTATTCTTCTATCTGCGTGGCGCTCATCTGGTTCACTCACCACGCTGGAAGATGAGCTACGCCGGCGCCGCACAAATCACCTTCACCCTGAGCATCTGGTGGTTTGTGGACATGATCAATTTTGATTCCCATGGTCGCTTCGCCCTGTTGCTGGTATCGGTTATGGTGCCGCAACTGCTTCGCTTGTTCCTCGTCATGCGAACCGGACGCCGTTTGAGCCGAGAGATGCTGTGGATTACCGTCGGACTGGTTTGCCTGCTGCCGCTATTCCTACTCATCGGTGATGCGAGCTTTGGGCTGCATGACCGTGGCACCATGCTGTTGGGATTGAGCTTGTGGATCATTCATTCGGTGGCAGGGTTCTTGGGCATCAGAGGGCAGTCGAAGCATGCAGAGTTCCTGCTCTTCGCAGCCATCATGGGACTGTGCGGCCTGTGCTATGTCCAAGGCGTGCAAAGCTTCTCAGCCACCGGCTGGATTCACGGACCGTGGTGGTCTGTGCAGATGATTCAGATTCTGCTCATGGCGCTGGCGCTGATCAGCCTGGGGATACAGTGGCGCTTGCGCGATTCGGCCACACTGCGCTTCTCGCCGATCTTTGGCACGGTCTTCGCGTTGTTCTGCATTGGGTTCGTAGCTCCCGCCCCCGGGTGGTTCGCGCTGATCTTCCTGGTTGCCGCGCTGCAGCTCGGGCTTTTGGTTCACACCCGGAAAATCCCGTGGTTGGCCGCCGGCGCCAGTCTTACATTGCTGGGAGCCATTGGCCAAGGCATCGATTTCTGGCGGGGCACTAGGCCATCAGGGCTGCAACCCTGGATGGACCCAACCTGGCAGCTGCTATTCACTGCAATGGTGCTGTTGATCATTTCGCTCTTGCACGGCCGGTTCGCCGAGCCGGTTCCACATTTTCCCCGAGAACTGGTGACCTCGCGCGAGGCCAGCGGAGCCGCTGCGCGTATCTATTTCGCGGCGATGATTCTTGGCACCCTGATCGCCGGGGCGTTGGTGCATTTCAACGACCTGCGGGCGGTGTGGATTATTGCCGGTGCGGTGCTGATCTTTGGTGCCGCCGTTCTAGTCCGGATGTACGAATTGCCGACGCACTGGCTTCGGTGGGGGAGCGATGTGCTGATAGCGCTCGGCGCATTGTTGGGCTTCAGCAGCTACAGCCAAATCATTCGCCTGCCAGATATCAGTTTCTTCTTCCTGTACTTCACGCTCGTTGCCGGCATCCTGGCCGTTCGTCACTTCATGGGCAAACGCTCGCCGGTGGCTCATGGGTATCTGGTCGCGGCCGCCGTTCTTGCCTCGCTGACCCAGTTGAGCACCCTGGCAGATGTCAATGGGGCGGCGCAGGTCTTTAGCCTCTTCTTCTTTGCCGCATTAATCGTTCTCGGCCTGAAGCTGGGGCAGAAGCGCTACATCTGGTGGGGCGCGATCGCCATTACCGCGGCGGTGCTGTGGTTCTTGCGGTACCTGGCATTCCTTTGGCTGGTGCTTGCCGGCATCGCGCTGATTGTCGCGGCGGTGCTCAAGCTGGTGCGCGTTGAACGCAAGCCCAAGAGCGAGGAGGCTGACCCGGGCGGCGCGGAGCGAGAGCGCCAAGATCGCGGCGATGCCGGTTCGTGAGGTCAAGATCACTGGGCTGAATCCGGGCAAAAGATTTGCGCCACGGCGGTCGACCTGTCAGACTAGATAAGTTGCTTGATTGCAACCCGATCCCCGCGAGGGGTAATCGGTAGTGGTTTGCGCGACCGGGATCGGCTCTCACCCAGGATAATGCCTGGGGTTCGGGATCGATACAACCGCTGCAAACCAAAAGACCTTCGCACAAAGTGAAAACCCTGTCGGGTTTGTCGTGACTAAAATTTACACGACACGCCCGACCGCGGGGGTCGGAGCCACCTGCGGGTGAGGAACCCGGATCTGATCCGGATTCAGTCGCAGCGTAAGGCGTGCCGGTCCGCAAGGGCCCGTATACAGGCACAGTAATTCTAGATAGTGCTAACAGAAAGAGGCATGACGCCATGGCGGGACAGAAAATCCGCATCCGGCTGAAGTCGTATGACCACGAGGTCATTGACGTTTCGGCCCGGAAGATCGTTGAGACGGTCACGCGCGCAGGCGCAACCGTAGTCGGCCCAGTGCCGCTGCCAACGGAAAAGAACGTGTACTGCGTTATCCGTTCGCCACACAAGTACAAGGACAGCCGTGAGCACTTCGAAATGCGCACGCACAAGCGTCTGATCGACATCGTCGATCCGACCCCGAAGGCTGTTGATTCGCTGATGCGTCTCGACCTGCCAGCGGATGTCAACATCGAAATCAAGCTTTAAGGGGAGGTGGCGAGAAAACTATGACCGCAACCCGTAATTTCAAGGGACTGTTGGGCACGAAGCTCGGCATGACCCAGGTTTGGGATGAAAACAACATTCTGATCCCAGTCACCGTCGTGCAGGCTGACAGCAACGTTGTCACCCAGCTAGTTAACGCTGAGCGTGATGGCTACACCGCAGTTCAGATCGGCTACGGCCAGATCGACCCACGCAAGGTCACCAAGCCACTGGCTGGTCACTTTGAAGCTGCCGGCGTGACCCCACGTCGTCACCTGGTGGAGCTGCGCACTGAAGATGCAGCCGAGTACACCGCTGGACAGGAACTGTCCGTCGAGCTGTTCAACGCAGGCCAGAAGGTCGACGTTGTAGGCACCTCGAAGGGTAAGGGCTTTGCCGGCGTTATGAAGCGTCACAACTTCAAGGGTGCTCCGGCTTCCCACGGTGCGCACAAGAACCACCGCAAGCCAGGTTCCATCGGCGGCGCATCGACCCCAGGTCGCGTTTTCCGTGGACAGAAGATGGCCGGTCGCATGGGTGCTGAGCGGGTAACCACTCAGAACCTGACCATTCACGCCATCGACGCTGAGAAGAACCTTCTGCTGATCAAGGGCGCCGTTCCAGGCGCTCGCGGTCGCGTCGTTCTCGTACGCACCGCCGTGAAGGGAGCATAAGTAAATGACTAAGGCACTTAACGTCGACCTGCCAGCAGGTATCTTCGACGTACAGACCAACGTCCCGCTGTTGCACCAGGTTGTCGTTGCACAGCTTGCTGCTGCCCGCCAGGGTACCCACAAGACCAAGGACCGCTCGGAAGTTTCCGGCGCCGGTCGCAAGCCGTTCAAGCAGAAGGGTACCGGCCGCGCCCGTCAGGGTTCGATCCGTGCTCCACACATGACCGGCGGTGGCATTGTCCACGGTCCAACCCCACGTGATTACTCGCAGCGTACCCCGAAGAAGATGAAGGCTGCTGCACTGCGCGGCGCCCTGTCTGATCGCGCACGCTTCGATCGTGTCCACGTGATCGAGAACCTGGTTGCCGGTGAAACCCCGTCGACCAAGGAAGCTCTGGCAACCTTGCGTTCGCTGACCGAGCGCAAGAACCTGCTCGTCGTCATTGACCGCGCGAACGATGTTGCAGCACTTTCGGTGCGCAACCTTGATTCCGTGCACGTCCTATACGTCGACCAGTTGAACACCTACGATGTTCTGGTTTCGGATGACGTAGTCTTCACCAAGGCTGCCTTCGAAGCACTGGTCCAGAAGGAGGAAGCCAAGTGAGCGTCTTCTCAAAGGCTCCGCACGATGTGGTCATCGCACCAGTCGTTTCGGAAAAGAGCTACGGCCTGATCGATGAAGGTCAGTACACCTTCTTGGTCGACCCACGTTCGAACAAGTCGGAAATCAAGAATGCCGTTGAAGCTATCTTCAACGTCAAGGTTGAGTCCGTAAACACCATGAATCGATCCGGTAAGCGCAAGCGCACCAAGTTCGGGTGGGGTGCACGCAAGGATACCAAGCGCGCAATCATCACCTTGAAAGAAGGATCGATTGACATCTTCGGCGGTCCGCTTTCCTAAGCGGAGACCACTTTAACGAGGAATAAGAAAAATGGGAATTCGTAAGTACAAGCCAACTACCCCGGGCCTTCGCGGCTCGTCGGTAGCTGACTTCGCAGAAATCACCCGATCGACTCCGGAAAAGTCGCTGGTTCGCCCGCTCACCAAGAGCGGCGGCCGTAACAACTCCGGTAAGATCACCACCCGACACAAGGGTGGCGGACACAAGCGTGCCTACCGCGTGATCGACTTCCGTCGTCACGACAAGGACGGCGTTCCGGCAACCGTTGCTCACATCGAGTACGACCCGAACCGCACCGCACGTATCGCTTTGCTCCACTACATTGATGGAACCAAGCGCTACATCGTTGCTCCGAACAAGCTCCAGCAGGGCGACCAGGTTGAGGCCGGTCCAAACGCGGATATCAAGCCAGGTAACAACCTGCCGCTTCGCAATATCCCGGTTGGTTCCGTAATCCACGCGGTCGAGTTGCGTCCCGGCGGCGGTGCCAAGATGGCACGTTCCGCAGGCGCTTCGATCCAGCTGGTGGCTCGTGAGGGCCGCTTCGCTCAGCTGCGTTTGCCTTCGGGTGAAATCCGCAACGTTGATGTGCGCTGCCGCGCAACCATCGGCGAAGTTGGCAATGCCGAGCAGATCAACATCAACTGGGGCAAGGCCGGCCGCATGCGCTGGAAGGGCGTTCGCCCAACCGTGCGTGGTGTCGCCATGAACCCGATCGATCACCCACACGGTGGTGGTGAAGGTAAGACCTCCGGTGGTCGTCACCCGGTCAACCCTAATGGTAAGCGTGAAGGACGCACTCGTCGTCCGAACAAGGACAGCGACAAGCTTATCGTGCGTCGCCGTCGTACCGGCAAGAACAAGCGATAGGAGCCTGGAAACATGCCACGCAGCCTGAAGAAAGGCCCCTTCGTCGATCAGCACCTCTTCCTTAAGGTCGAAGCTGAAAACGAAAAGGGCACCAAGAACGTCATCAAGACGTGGTCCCGCCGTTCGATGATTATCCCGGACATGCTGGGACACACCATCGCCGTGCACGACGGTCGTAAGCACATTCCAGTGTTTGTCACCGAATCAATGGTTGGCCACAAGCTCGGAGAGTTTGCAGCCACCCGCACGTTCCGTGGCCACGTAAAGGACGACAAGAAGGGCAAGCGTCGCTAGGTCCCGTTAGGGATCTAGAGATGCTTACCCCTCTTCGAGAGACGAGAGAAGGAAAGCAATGGAAGCCAAGGCAATTGCGCGCCATATTCGCGTGACGCCTATGAAGGCCCGGCGCGTCGTCAACCTTGTTCGTGGTCTACAGACCAACGAAGCGCTGGCTATCCTGAAGTTTGCCCCACAGGCAGCTTCGGAGCCAGTGTACAAGGTTGTTGCATCGGCAGTGGCTAACGCCCGTGCCGCTGCAGACCGTGCAGGTGAAGCATTCAATGAGGACGAGCTGATCATCAGCGAAGCGTTTGTTGACGAAGGTCCGACCATGAAGCGGTTCCAGCCGCGAGCTCAGGGTCGCGCATTCCAGATCAAGAAGCGCACCAGCCACGTCACCGTGGTTGTTTCAACCCCGGAGAAGGGTGGGGAGAACTAAATGGGACAGAAGGTAAACCCGAACGGTTTCCGTCTCGGCATCACCACTGACCACGTTTCGCACTGGTTCGCCGATAGCAGCAAGCCAGGACAGCGCTACGCAGATTACGTAAAAGAAGACGTAAAGATCCGCGCATTGCTGTCCACCGGAATGGATCGTGCAGGCATCGCCCGCGTCGAGATCGAGCGCACTCGTGACCGTGTTCGTGTGGATATCCACACCGCACGTCCGGGCATCGTGATCGGCCGCCGCGGCGCCGAAGCAGATCGCATCCGTGGCGCACTGGAGAAGATGACGGCTAAGCAGGTTCAGCTGAACATCCTCGAGGTCAAGAACCCTGACATGGAGGCCCAGTTGGTCGCCCAGGGCATCGCCGAGCAGCTTGCTTCGCGTGTGGCTTTCCGCCGCGCGATGAAGAAGGCCATGCAGTCGGCAATGCGCGCTGGTGCCAAGGGCATCCGCGTTCAGTGCTCCGGTCGTCTTGGCGGTGCAGAAATGTCCCGCAAGGAGTTCTACCGCGAAGGTCGTGTGCCGCTGCACACCCTGCGTGCGAACATCGACTTCGGCAAGTTCGAAGCCAAGACCACCTTCGGCCGTATCGGCGTGAAGGTCTGGATCTACAAGGGCGACGTAACCGCCAAGGAACTTGCTGCACAGCAGGCCGCAGCAGCTCCGGCTCGCGGTGGTCGCGGCGGTGGCAACGATCGTCCACGTGGTGGAGAGCGTCGTCGTCGTCCAGAGCGTAAGGGCGCTGCAGCTCCGGCTGCGGAAGGAGGACAGGCTTAAATGCTTATCCCACGTCGAGTGAAGTTCCGTAAGCAGCACCACCCGAAGCGCTCCGGCGCTGCCAAGGGCGGAACCACTGTTGCTTTCGGTGAATACGGCATTCAGGCTCTTACTCCTGCTTACGTGACGAACCGTCAGATCGAGGCAGCTCGTATCGCGATGACCCGTCACATCAAGCGTGGCGGTAAGGTCTGGATCAACATTTACCCAGACCGTCCACTGACCAAGAAGCCAGCCGAAACCCGCATGGGTTCCGGTAAGGGTTCCCCGGAGTGGTGGGTTGCAAACGTAAAGCCAGGACGCATCTTGTTCGAACTTGATGGCGTTTCAGAAGAGGTAGCTAAGGAAGCATTGCGTCTCGCAATCCACAAGCTGCCATTGAAGGCACGCATCGTGCGTCGTGAGGGTGGTGAATAGGGATGACTATTGGTTCTAAGGATCTAAGCGTCGACTCCCTGGACGGCTTCGATAATACTCGTTTGAACGAGGAATTGAAGAAGGCCAAGGCAGAACTGTTCAACCTGCGTTTCCAGTCGGCTACCGGCCAGCTTGAGACTCACGGCAACCTGAAGGCTATCAAGCGCGACATCGCACGCATCTACACCGTAATGCGTGAGCGCGAGCTGGGTCTTCGTAAGGAAGTTGTTGTCCCGGTTGAAGAGACCAAGAAGGGCAAGGAAACCAAGTAATGAGCGAGAAGGATAACGTCGTGGACGCAGCTGTAGAGCGCAACGACCGCAAGACCCTCCGTGGTTACGTGGTTTCCGACAAGATGCAGAAGACCATCGTCGTTGACGTTGAGGACCGTGTTAAGCACGCCCTTTACGGCAAGGTCATGCGTCGCAACAAGAACGTGAAGGCTCACGACGAGAACAACGAAGCCGGCATTGGCGACTTGGTTGTAATCGCAGAGACTCGCCCATTGTCAGCAGACAAGAACTGGCGTCTCGTTGAGATCGTTGAGAAGGCTAAGTAAGCTTTCTTGGTGATTTCACGGATTACGTGAATAACTGAAAACGCCCCGGAGCGCTGCGCAAGCAGAGCCCCGGGGCGTTTTTGCGCCCCCGAGGGAGAGAAAACGGTAAATCCGAGCTCTTGAAGTGGCGGCGCAGCGCTGTCAGCATGGGGTATGGCTTCCATCGAATTCATCCGGCCCGCGGGCCTTGTCCACTCGCCTGCGTTCAGCCATGTGGCGGTGGTGCCACCCGGGGCGAGAATGGTTTACGTGGGCGGGCAAAACTCGGTCGACGAGCGCGGGACGCTCATCGGTGCCGATGATGTGGCGGTGCAGGCCGCTCGGGCGTTGCACAACGCACGCATCGCCCTGAACGCCGCCGGCGCGGATCTGGCCGATGTGATCTCCTGGAACGTCCAACTTGCCGAGGGCGTCGAGGTATCCCGCGCCTATGGGGCTATCGCCGGCGAACTGAGCTCCCCGAGCCCGCCGCTGGTGACCGCGAGCCTCGTCGCAGGCTTGGGCGTGATGGGTGCGCTCGTCGAAATCAGTGCGGTGGCCGCGCTGTTTGATTAGGTTCGCGAAAGACCGCGTCTGCAGGTTTCGAATTTGCGCGGTAGGCGCTGGGGGTGAAACCGAGTACCTGGCGAAAATCGGTGGTGAGATGCGCATGGTCTGCGTACGCTAGCTCGGCGGCAATCTGGGCGATGGTTGTTTCGGGGCTTTCACGCAGCCGCTGCGCGGCTTCTTGCAGGCGGTATCGGCGGATGATGGTCAACGGTGCGAGCCCCACATAATCTTTTGCCAGGCGCTGCACGCTGCGCACCGAGATCCCCATGGCCTGTGCCAGCTGGGGGACATTGATGATTTCCCTTTGCCCGGCGGCCAGCTCAAGCATGCGATTCGCCAGAAGCCCTTGGACCGAAGGGTGCGGGATCTTCGCTTCGAGCCACGCAGCGAACAGCTGGATCGCCGATTCGATGGTTTCCCGCTTCACCGGTCCAGCCAGCAATGCGCTGATCGCTTCGTGCGGTGTCGCGCCCGGGATACTCATCTCGGCTCCGAGCAAGCTGCGCGGATCGATGCCGAAGGCCGGGGTGGACGCTGGCAGGAGCATGGCCGCGAGAACCCAGCCGGTTCCGCTCAAATCTCGGTGCGAGGCACCGGTAGCAACGCCGGAGAGCGTGACACCCTGGCGTTGTATAACCACGTTCATGCAGGGGAACGGAAGCAATTCTTGGCGCGAGGTTCGCCCTGCGGCAATATCCCAGCGAGCCAGCCAGAACCAGCCCACGCGGTCACGCAATTCTTCGGGAGCCGGCACTCGGATGAATTCTGGCAGCATTGCGGGATAGAGCACGCCGCGACGGTCGGCCGAGCTGTCCATGACCGTTCCCCTCCAAACTTGGCGCGAATCTACAAGTCCCAGCGTGCCACAAGCTTCTAGGGTGAAGACATGGAATATCGAGAAGAAAACACAATGGGTGTGACCGGGCAGCACACCGTCGCAGGGATCCCTCACGGATCCACATCGTTGACCCCGTTTTTGGCGATCCGGAATGCGGCTGGGGCCGTGGAGTTCTACCGTGAGGTCTTTAAGGCCAGAGTCGTGGACTCCACGGAGATCGGGGGAGTGATGGTCCACGCAGACCTGGACTTTGGCAACGGCAAACTGCAGTTGGGAGAGCCGAGCCCGGACTACGGACTCGTTGCACCACCCGCGCAACCCGAAGCCTGCTACTCCATTGGCCTGTACTGCCCGAACGTCGATGAGCTAGTGGCAAAGGCCGAGGCGGCGGGAGCCGCAATCCGCGAGCCGGTGGCAACCTTCGTGTCCGGTGATCGTTTTGCCTCGATCATCGATCCCTTTGGAGTGCGTTGGTCGCTGATGTCCAGGGTGGAGGATCTCTCCGAAGCGCAGAGCAAGGAACGCGTAGCCCGGTGGGCGGCCGAGCAGCAGGCCTGAGCTGCGCGTGGTCTGCGTGCTTGTGCATCGGCTTCACCCTTGTGGGGATAGTTCGGAAAATCCTCGTTCAAATGCGGAGTGCAGCATCCAGCGGGGCCACGGCAATTCGGCCGCGGCTAGTGCTTCATCAATGCTGCGCCCGGCGTTCCAGGCGCCTCGAACCGCATTAGCCACAGCGTGGAGTTCTGCGGCCTGCGTGGCGGCAAATTGGAGATCCACGGTCCGCCCGTGCCCTGGAACAATCACATCCGCTGGCCCGATTCCAGCCAGCAGCGCGCGCAAGGATTCGGGCCAGTCCAGCGGCCAACTTCCCGAACCAAACATGGGAGGTCCGGATTCTTCGATCACGTCCCCAAGCATCCATACTCGGGCGTCGGGAACGAAGACCGCAAGATCTGTGTCCGTGTGTCCACGCGATATGGGCAAGCAGGCAATGTCCCGTCCACCAGCGGTCAGTGTCGTCGCTTGTTCCACAAGCACAGATGGGTGCACCAAGGCGACCTGGTCCCATGCTTTGTCTGGTTCTCGGCTGGGATCCTGGCGCCATGCCGCCAAACGTGGCAATTCGAAGGAATCGAAGTGGGCAGGGATCCGCTGGTGGCCGATAACGGGTACGCCCAAGTGGGCAAATACGGAATTTCCAAAGCAATGGTCGTAGTGCGCATGGGTATTGACCGCGCCCACGATTGGTTTGCCGAAGCGCTGGCTCAGCTCTTCCACTATTTGCCTGGCTTCCATGGGCGAACCGCCGGTGTCAACGACGGTCGTACCGCTAGGCCCGAGGATCGCGGCAATGTTGACCCTATCTGCGCCATAAGATTTCACGAATACGTCATTTGCGACCTCAACCCAAGACATGATCACTACGGTACAGCCGTCGGTGGTCAAAATGGCGGATCAGCCGACAGCAATGGGCCTTGGCCATCGGCAACAGCACAAATCACTGCAGTTCGACTCGTTCGGTCTTCTTGCCGCGCCGGGCAGAATTTCCAGGACCGTCTCGGCTGATCCCGGGAACTCAGAGTGCTCCACGAGCAGCGGGCCTAGGCAACCGTCGCGGGGGGAGTGCTGCATCCGTGCAGTGCGGGTTATGACCGTCAACTAATCGCTGCAACTCTCACCGTTCTTCTTACCCGGAGAAGATTGATCTTCACCGGCGGCTCCAGCGGCCAGGTCCGCCACGAGAATCCCTGCGAGTTGTGCAAGGCTACCGGCTGGGCAATGGAATAAATACTGTGAGCCATAGGGCTGATTCTGGCTAAACATCTCGACAGGATAAGCTCCCGGTATGCCCACAATTGATCTGCAAAAACGGAAGAAGACCTTGTGGATCCCGGTGGTGCTGCTGTCACTGCTGATTTCGGGGCTCACGCATTTACCGTGGCTTGCCGGGGGAGTGCTGCCCAAGGTGCAAGCGGCCTCGCTGTGGCTTCTGCTCATCCCATTTGCCGCACTGGTCTATGCCTGCTGGCGGTGCAAATTGCTTCCCGGAGCGGTGCTGCTGTTGGCGCTCATTTTCGGATTGCAGCCCTACCTGCAGTTCAATCCGCCGGCCGGCACGGATCCCGGACCCGCGCTGAAGGTATTTTCGTTTAATACCTATAAAGCCCAGGCAGATCCCGCCGAGCTGGCGCGAGAGATCAGCAGCGAAGATCCAGATGTGCTTGTTTTGGTGGAGACCAGTGAGCCGTTGCATGAGTCGCTCGCGGCCCGCGGGGCGATGACCGAATATCTCTACCGGACAGCTCCGGCGCCGGCGGATGGAAACCGGGACACAGTCATTTTTTCAAAACTCCCGTTGACCGAGACCGAGACGGAGCTGAGTACCGAAGAAACTGGGTGGTTCAGCATGCCCACGGTGCTGATCGAGGTTCAGGGGCAGCAGGTGCAGTTGGCCGGAGTGCATGTGTATCCGCCGTTGGGTAAGGCGGAAACCTGGGAGCAGGGGCTTCGCAGCGTGGAGAAGTGGATCGAGACGCATGGTGAAAACCCGGTGATTTTGGCGGGCGACTTCAATGCCACGCGCGGTCATCCACAATACCGCTGCGCGGTGCAGGGGCTAGACGAAGCTTCGGGGTTTATTCCTGCGGCGACCTGGCCAGCCACGCGACTGCCGAGTCCAGTCATAGAGATTGATCACATCATTTCTCGTGGGTTTGCGGTCTCGGAGACGAAATCGACCCGATTGCCCGGCTCGGATCATTTGGCGCTCAGCGCAACTTTGCATCTGCAGCCGTCAGCAAGCCCGTAAAGTCGGGAACAATCCGGGCCGCGGGTGTGACCAAGAACGCTAGCTTTCCTATTACCACACCATTTCTAAATGGCGTGAATCTAGGCTAGACTTAAGGTTCTGTGCGCATTTCATTCGAGGACTATCCACCTTCGGTGCGATGCAGTGCGGCCTGACACCGTCGGGTTGCGCAGTACAGCCTCGATATTTTACGCCTCGGCCCTGCCAGCAATTGGGATCAGCATTCGGTGCGCCCGCGCCGGTGGGGGTAAGCGATCGTATCGTGGAGACCATATCCGTTCCGCAAGGCTCCCAGAGAGAACCAGCGAGACGACAGGAGTAAGAAGTGATTCAGAAAGAGTCGCGACTAAAAGTTGCCGATAACACTGGTGCTAAGGAAATCCTTACCATCAACGTGCTCGGTGGCTCGAAGCGTCGCTACGCAAGCATTGGCGACACTATTGTCGCTACCGTCAAGGATGCAATTCCAGGCGGCAACGTGAAGAAGGGCGACGTCGTCAAGGCTGTCGTTGTTCGCACCAAGAAGGAAATCCGTCGTGCAGACGGTTCCTACATCAAGTTCGACGAGAACGCTGCTGTGATCTTGAAGAACGAAGGTGAGCCCCGCGGAACCCGTATTTTCGGTCCAGTGGGTCGCGAACTTCGTGACAAGAAGTTCATGAAGATCGTTTCGTTGGCTCCGGAGGTGCTGTAAGCATGGGTGCAAAGATCAAAAAGGGTGATCTGGTTCAGATCATCTCAGGCAAAGAGCGTGGCAAGCAGGGCAAGGTCCTGACTGTCATCACCGCCACTTCGCGCGTTCTGGTTGAGGGCGTTAACCGCGTCACCAAGCACACCAAGGCTGGACAGTCCGAAAACGGAACCACGTCCGGTGGCATCGAGGTTGTTGAGGCTCCAGTGCACGTTTCCAACGTTGCAGTGGTTGACCCAGAGACCAAGAAGCCAACCCGCGTTGGTTTCCGCGAGGAAACCGTCGAGAAGAACGGTGTGTCCAAGACTGTGCGCGTCCGTTACGCCAAGGCTTCCGGAAAGGATCTGTAATGACTGAGACAGCCACCAAGATCCAGCCACGTCTGAAGGCAAAGTACGCCGCAGACATCCGCCCTGCATTGCAGGAGCAGTTCAGCTACGTCAACCCAATGCAGGTACCAACCCTGACCAAGGTCGTCGTGAACATGGGTGTCGGCGAGGCCGCTAAGGACTCGAAGCTCATCGAAGGCGCCGTGCGCGATCTGACCGCAATTACCGGTCAGAAGCCAGTGGTCACCAAGGCTCGCAAGTCGATCGCACAGTTCAAGCTGCGCGAAGGCATGCCGATTGGTACCCACACCACCTTGCGTAACGATCGCATGTGGGAATTCGTCGATCGCTTGATCACCTTGGCACTGCCTCGTATCCGCGACTTCCGCGGTCTGAGCGACCGCCAGTTTGATGGCAATGGCAACTACACTTTCGGTCTGACCGAACAGTCGATGTTCCACGAAATCAACCAGGACAAGATCGATCGCGTGCGCGGTATGGACATCACTGTGGTGACCACCGCCAAGACTGACGATGAAGGCCGTGCCTTGCTCAAGGCTCTGGGCTTCCCGTTCAAGACCAACAACTAAACTCGCTACGTTACAGGTCCCTAGCGGAAACCGTAACGAGGAAGGGCTGAAGCCCACATGTCTATGACAGATCCAGTCGCAGATATGCTGACTCGACTGCGCAACGCCAACTCGGCACACCACGACTCCGTGTCGATGCCGTCGAGCAAGCTCAAAGTGCGCATTGCCAACATCTTGAAGGATCAGGGCTACATTGCCTCCTTCGAGGAAGAAGCAGCAGAAGTCGGCAAGACGCTGACCATCACCCTGAAGTACGGCCCATCGCGTGAGCGTTCAATCGCTGGCGTACGCCGTATCTCCAAGCCAGGCTTGCGTGTATACGCAAAGTCCACCAACCTGCCTCACGTGCTCGGTGGTCTTGGTATCGCAATCCTGTCCACCTCCTCCGGTCTGCTTACTGACCGTCAGGCTGCAAAGAAGGGCGTAGGTGGGGAAGTCCTCGCCTACGTCTGGTAACGGGAAGGGAGAAACATACAATGTCACGTATTGGACGTCTTCCGATCACCGTCCCGGCAAACGTTGAGCTGAATGTGGATGGCCAGCAGGTCACCGCAAAGGGCCCGAAGGGTGAGCTTTCGGTCACCATCTCGGCTCCTATCACCGTTGCCAAGGATGAGAACACCGTTACCGTATCCCGCCCGAACGATTCGCGCGATGCGCGTTCGTTGCACGGCTTGAGCCGCACCCTGATCAATAACCTGATCATCGGTGTGACCGACGGATACGAAAAGAAGCTGGAAATCCACGGTACCGGTTACCGTGTTGTCGCTAAGGGCGCCGGCCTGGAGTTCGCTCTCGGCTACTCGCACCCAGTTAGCGTCACGGCTCCTGACGGCATCACCTTTACCGTCGAGGGCAACAACAAAATCACCATCGCTGGTATTGACAAGCAGCACGTCGGTGAAGTTGCCGCTAACATCCGCAAGCTGCGCAAGACCGAGCCTTACAAGGGCAAGGGCATTCGCTACGCTGGCGAGATCATCCGCCGCAAGGTCGGAAAGGCTGGTAAATAATTATGGCTATCGGAATCAAGGGCAAGAGCAGGTCCGCTTCACGCGGTCGTCGCCACCTGCGTGTGCGCAAGCGCATCGTTGGTACCTCGGTACGCCCACGCTTGGTCATCAACCGTTCGGCTCGTCACATGTTCGTACAGATCGTGGACGACTCACAGGGTCTGACCCTGGCCAGCGCTTCGACCATGGAAGCAGATCTTCGCGCAAGCGATGCCGACAAGACCGCAAAGTCCAAGCGCGTTGGTGAGCTCGTTGCAGAGCGCGCCAAGGCTGCAGGCATCGAAGCAGTTGTCTTCGACCGCGGCGGTAACCGCTACCACGGTCGCGTGGCAGCCATTGCCGACGGCGCACGTGAAGGTGGGCTGGCACTGTGAGCGAAGCTACTAACAAGAAGGAAACTCAGGTGTCTGAAGCTACTGAAGCAGCCTCGACTACTGCAGCTCCTGCCACGGAGAAGACCGGCGCCGCTCGCGGCGAGGGTCGTGGCCGTGGTGGAGAAGGCCGTGGCCGTGGCGAGGGTCGTGGCCGAGGCCGCGATTCGAAGGACAGCCGCAATGACGACAAGGACAAGTTCCTTGAGCGCGTTGTAGCTATCAACCGCGTATCCAAGGTCGTCAAGGGTGGTCGTCGCTTTAGCTTCACCGCACTTGTCGTCGTGGGCGACGGCAACGGAATGGTTGGCGTTGGCTACGGTAAGGCCAAGGAAGTTCCAGCAGCTATCGCCAAGGGCGTTGAAGAAGCCAAGAAGTCCTTCTTCCGCGTTCCACGCGTTGGCGGCACCATCCCGCACCTGGTCAAGGGCGAGGCCGCCGCTGGCGTCGTCTTGCTCCGTCCAGCTGCTCCGGGTACCGGCGTTATCGCCGGCGGTCCGGTGCGTGCGGTATTGGAATGCGCTGGTATCCAGGACATCCTTTCGAAGTCGATGGGTTCAAGCAACCAGATCAACATCGTGAAGGGCACCATTGCAGCGCTGAAGGGTCTCGAAGAGCCTGCAGCAGTTGCAGCTCGCCGCGGTCTTCCGCTGGACGAGGTTGCACCAGCAGCAATGTTGCGTCACATCCAGACCCAGAAGGCAGGTGCTTAATCAATGGCTAAGAACATTGTTCCAGGCGATGCCACGCTGGAAATCACCCAGATTAAGTCCATCATTGGTGGTAGCCAGGTTCAGCGCGACATCGTTCGCTCGCTGGGTCTGAAGCGCATCGGACACACCGTTGTCCGCTCCGCTGACCCTGTGACCGTAGGTATGGTCAACAAGGTTCCACACCTGTTGAAGGTTGAGGAGGCGAAGTAAAGATGGCTGAAGAAAAAGCACTTAAGGTTCACCACCTGCGTCCAGCTCAGGGTGCCAAGACCGCCAAGACCCGCGTGGGTCGTGGCGAGGCATCCAAGGGTAAGACTGCAGGCCGTGGTACCAAGGGTACGAAGGCTCGTTACCAGATCAAGGCAGGTTTCGCAGGTGGACAGCTTCCACTGCACATGCGTCTGCCAAAGCTGCGTGGCTTCAAGAACCCATTCCGCGTCGAGTACCAGGTTGTAAACCTGGACAAGATCTCGGAATTGTTCCCAGAAGGTGGCGAAGTTACCGTCGAGGCACTCGTTGCCAAGGGCGCTGTTCGTAAGAACCAGCCTGTCAAGGTGCTGGGCACCGGCGACCTGACGGTCAAGGTTGACGTGAAGGTTAACGCTTTCTCGGCTTCCGCAACCGAAAAGATTGCTGCTGCTGGCGGCCAGGCAGAAACCCTCTAATTCAGGGTTTGCGCTATAGCTAAATCCCCGGTGAGCTTGTTTAGACAAGCTCACCGGGGATTTTCTTATCTCGCGTTACTCGTAGTATTACGCTCCGAAATCCCAAGTAAACCACCGTATTTCCGCAACCACTGCGAAAAAATGGGGTTATAGCTGTGTGGCGTATTTGGCGAGATAGTACATAAGACGGCTAGAATCATTAGGTCATAGCAAGAGTCTTTACCTAGACTCAAGCACATACTTCAGGAGGACGCTTGTTCAGCGCCATAGCCCGAGTTTTTCGGACGCCTGACCTGCGCAACAAACTGCTTTTCACCCTCGGGATCATTGCGATCTATCGAGTCGGCGTTTTTATTCCGGCCCCGGGCGTGGATTACAGCAACGTTCAGCAGTGTCTAGCATTGGGTTCAACCACCGGTGGTCTTTATCAGTTCGTAAACCTCTTCAGCGGCGGCGCCCTGTTGCAAGTTTCGATCTTTGCCATGGGTATCATGCCGTACATTACGGCGGCCATTATTGTGCAGCTACTGCGTGTGGTGATCCCGCACTTCGAAGCACTGCACAAGGAAGGCCAAGCCGGCCAAGGCAAGCTGACCCAGTACACCCGCTACCTGACCATCGCATTGGCGCTCTTGCAGGGCACCACGCTGATCACTCTGGCGCGTACCGGCGGACTGTTCCCGAGCTGCACCCTGCCGCTGATTCCCGATGACTCGATTATCGTGATTCTGCTGATGATCTTCGCACTGACCGCAGGCACCGGCCTGATCATGTGGATGGGCGAATTGATCACCGAACGCGGTATCGGCAACGGCATGTCCATCCTGATCTTCATCTCGATCGCTTCGGGCTTCCCGGCCGCCATGGGCGCCATCGCGCAGTCCCAGGGTTGGGGCACCTTCATCGGGGTCATCGCCATCGGCTTCCTGGTGATCGCGCTGGTCGTGTTCGTGGAGCAGTCCCAGCGACGTGTTCCGGTGCAGTACGCCAAGCGCACCATCGGACGGCGCACCGTGGGTGGCACCTCCACCTACATTCCGCTGAAGGTCAACATGGCGAACGTGATCCCGGTGATCTTCGCCAGCTCGATCCTCGCCCTGCCGCAGATGATCGTCTCGTTCAACCAGAACGATGACGGCACCCTGCCAGGTTGGGCCATGTGGCTGCAGGAGCACTCGGCGTCCTCTTCACCGTGGTACATGCTCGTCTACACTCTGCTGATCATTGGCTTCACCTACTTCTATGTCGCGATTACCTTCAACCCGATTGAAGTCTCGGACAATATGAAGAAGTACGGTGGCTTCATTCCGGGCATTCGCGCCGGCAAGCCAACGGCCGAGTATCTGCAGTTCGTGATTTCCCGAATCACCTTCGCGGGCGCCCTGTATCTGGCGTTCGTCGCGTTGATCCCGCTGATCGCCTTCGTGCTGTTCAACGCAGACCAAAACTTCCCATTTGGCGGCACCTCGATCCTCATCATGGTTGGTGTGGGTCTGGAAACCGTCAAGCAAATCAATGCTCAAATGCAGCAACGAAACTATGAAGGGCTACTGCGATGAGTCGACTGTTAATTATTGGTCCACCGGGTGCCGGCAAAGGCACCCAAGCAGTGAAGATTTCCGAGCGTTTGGAGATCGTCGCGATCTCCACCGGTGATATCTTCCGCGCCAACGTCAAGGGCGGCACCCCACTGGGTGTCGAGGCGAAGAAGTACATCGACGCCGGCAACTTCGTGCCGGACTCGGTCACCAACAACATGGTTGAAGATCGACTGGGCCAGGAAGATGTCGCCAACGGCTTCCTGCTCGACGGCTACCCACGCACCAGCGCACAGGTTGATGCCCTGGATGCCATGCTTGCCGCTCAGGGCGTCGAGTTGGATGCAGTGCTGCAGCTGACCGCCGATGACGAAGAGCTGGTAGCGCGCCTGCTCAAGCGTGCTCAGATCGAAGGCCGTGCCGATGACACCGAAGAGGTCATCCGCCACCGCCTGGGGCTGTACAACGAAGAGACCCGCATCGTGGTAGATCGCTACGAAGAGCGCGGCATCGTGCGCAAGGTCGATGGCATTGGCGCCATCGACGAGGTCACCGAGCGTGTGCTCTCGGCGTTGAACGTTACCGCCTAAGCATTTCCACTTACACGTAGGGACCGTGCCGCGAACAGCCTCTGAGGGCCGTGGCACGGTCCCTGCGTGGTTTAGCTACACATATCCAAACGCTTACTTGGGTTCTGAGACCCAAAAGAATTAAGGGGCATGACATTGGCTCTAGGTCAGCCACGAATTGAGTACAAAACCAATTCGCAGATTTTGAAGATGCGCGAGGCCGGACTGGTGCTCGCCGAAGCACTCGACGAGGCCAGCGCCACCGCCCGTCCGGGGGTTACCACCAAGCAGGTCGACGCGGCCTTCGCGAAGGTGCTCGAACGCCACGGCGCCACCAGCAACTTCCTCGGCTACCACGGTTTCCCGGCGAACATCTGCGCCTCGGTCAACCACGAGGTCGTCCATGGCTTCCCCAGCGAGTATGAGCTGAAGGACGGAGACGTGCTGAAGGTCGATGGCGGCGCGATCATCGATGGCTGGCATTCGGACTCCGCACGCACCCTGCTCATCGGCAAGGTGGACCCGGCGGACCAGCGGCTGAGCGAGATCACCGAGCAGGCCATGTGGGCCGGCATCGCCGCCTTCTCCAAGGCGCGGTACATCGGGCAGATCGGCGAAGCGATCGACGACTTCGTCAGCTCCCAGCCGGGCGCCCCGCTGGGCATCTTGGAGGAGTACTGCGGCCACGGCATCGGCTCGGCCATGCACATGGCCCCGGATGTGCTGAACTACAACACCGGCCACCGCGGATCGCGGATCAAGCCGGGCATGGCGCTGGCCATCGAACCAATGCTGGTGCGCGGCAAGATCGCGACCTCGGTGCTGGAAGATGACTGGACGGTAGTCACCGACGACAAGGCGAACGCCTCGCAGTGGGAGCACACCGTAGCTATCCACATGGGCGGCATCTGGGTACTCACCGCACATGATGGCGGCGAAGCGGGATTGGCGCCATTCGGCGTGACTCCCTCGCCGATCAAGCCTTAAGTTCTGGCTCCGGCACGCCAAGCGTGCCGGAGCTAACAGTTTAAGTGCGTCCTTGGATTTGTCCTAGAGTCTGCCAATGGCGTATTCTTAATTTTTGGTTGTCTATTTGACTGAGCCTAAAACTCTTAGGGTTCGGTGAGGTCGTAAACAGCCAGAACCAATTACTTGTTGATGGAAAATCGTCAACAACAAAAGTTAGCGGGGAAAATGGGCAAGAAGGAAGGCGTCATCCAGGTAGAGGGCTCCGTATCCGAAGCGCTGCCGAACGCGATGTTTCGCGTAGAGCTGCCAAACGGTCACGTGGTGCTCGCCACTATCTCGGGTAAGATGCGTCAGCACTACATTCGTATCCTCCCAGAGGATCGAGTGCAGGTTGAAATGAGCCCATACGACCTCAACCGAGGCCGTATCGTTTACCGCTACAAGTAAATCTGCAGTCCATAGACATTAGCCTGACGGACGTTGAACGAGAGATCGTTCGAACGCCCGTCTGAGGAATGTCCTGGGACGAACTGCTTATTCACTGCTCCACTCAATAACTGCAACCGCAAAAGGACAAAGCCTTGAAGGTTAACCCTAGCGTGAAGCCGATCTGCGATAAATGCAAGGTGATCCGTCGTAATGGCGTGGTCATGGTGATCTGCGAGAATCCACGCCACAAGCAGCGTCAGGGCTAATTCCGTTCTTCGGAATTTCCCACGCGTAGTCATATAGGCAGTACCGCATCGAAGTATCGATGCACACCCCCGGGTTCGGAGGCCGGGGCCAGGAGATATCCTGGGTGGTACTGCTCCAGACCTCCGTTGGTTGAAAGGTAGCCACTTGGCTCGTTTAGCAGGCGTGGACATTCCACGCGAAAAGCGCGTAATTATCGCGCTGACTTACATCTACGGCGTGGGCAAGACCCGTGCAGAAGAGATCATCGCAGCGACCGGGACCAACCCGGACACGCGCGTTAAGGATCTCAGCGACGCTGACCTCGTTCAGCTGCGTGACTTCGTCGAAGGCACTTACAAGGTAGAAGGTGACCTGCGCCGCGAGGTTCAGGCTGACATCCGCCGCAAGGTCGAGATCGGATCCTACGAAGGTATTCGTCACCGTAAGGGCCTGCCGGTCCACGGTCAGCGCACCAAGACCAACGCTCGTACCCGCAAGGGCCCGAAGCGTACCGTCGCAGGTAAGAAGAAGACTCGCTAAATCTTAGCGGTCTAGTTCAAATACTTTTTTCGTAGGAGAAGAAATGCCCCCAAAGACTCGTGGAGCGGTACGTAAGCCGCGTCGCAAGGACAAAAAGAATATCGCGCAGGGACAGGCGCATATCAAGAGCACCTTCAACAACACCATCGTATCGATTACCGATCCGTCCGGTGCTGTTATCTCGTGGGCTTCGGCCGGCGAGGTAGGCATGAAGGGCTCGCGTAAGTCGACCCCATACGCTGCTCAGATGGCCGCTGAATCTGCCGCTAAGCGCGCGCAGGAGCACGGCATGCGCAAGGTTGACGTTTTCGTCAAGGGCCCGGGCTCGGGACGCGAAACCGCGATCCGTTCGCTGCAGGCTGCTGGCCTTGAGGTTGGATCCATCCAGGATGTTTCCCCAAGTGCCCACAACGGTTGCCGCCCATCAAAGCGTCGCCGCGTCTAATTGATTCGCTAGGCTGAGCCTAAAGAAGTCACCGAGCCATTCTTGCCGAATGGGTCGGTGACGTTCTTGGACTCTCATGCCTGCAACAGACGAACGGCCAACAGGCTACCGTCGTTTCCACCCCCGTGAGGCGTCATATAGCGGACGCTCGCTGAAAGGAAATGTAAGTGCTCATTACGCAGCGCCCAACCCTGACCGAAGAAGTAGTTTCCGAGAATCGCTCCCGGTTCATCATTGAACCGTTGGAGCCAGGCTTTGGTTACACCCTAGGCAACTCACTCCGCCGTACCCTGTTGTCCTCGATCCCTGGTGCAGCTGTCACCAGTGTTCGACTCGACGGTGTATTGCACGAGTTCTCTACCGTAGCCGGTGTCAAGGAAGACGTCACCGAACTGGTTCTTAACATCAAGAACCTGTCGGTCTCTTCCGAGCACGACGAGCCGGTCGTCGCCTACCTGCGCAAGCAGGGCCCAGGCGTCGTCACCGCAGCGGATATCACCCCACCAGCGGGTGTAGAGTTCCACAACCCTGAGCTGCACATCGCTACCTTGAACGCCAATGGCAAGTTCGATTTGGAACTGACCATTGAGCGTGGCCGTGGCTATGTGTCAGCTGCTCAGAACAAGAGTGCCGACACCGAGATCGGTCGAATCCCAGTTGATTCGATCTACTCGCCGGTGCTGAAGGTGACCTTCCGCGTGGAAGCTACCCGTGTTGAGCAGCGCACCGACTTCGATCGCTTGATCGTTGACGTTGAAGCAAAGCCGTCGATCACCCCGCGCGATGCTGTTGCATCCGCAGGTACCACGCTGGTTGAGCTGTTCGGTTTGTTCCGCGAACTGAACACCGCAGCCGAAGGTATCGAAATCGGCCCATCGCCAACGGATGCAGCTTTGGCTGCAGACATGGCGCTGCCGATCGAGGATCTGGAACTGACCGTTCGCTCGTACAACTGCTTGAAGCGTGAGGGCATCCACTCCGTGGGTGAACTCGTAACTCGCTCCGAGGCCGACCTGATGGACATCCGTAACTTCGGTGCGAAGTCCATTGACGAAGTCAAGGCCAAGCTTGTTGAACTGGGTCTAGCACTGAAGGATTCCCCTCCAGGGTTCGACCTTGCCGCTCGTAGTGCCATCGAAGATGGCGACGACGTCTACGACGAAGGCCTGTAAAGACCTTAGTCTCGCGACACACTACTTCACCCGACCTGCCGGTCACATACCGGCGGACTCGGTCATTCATCTAGGAGAACTACCATGCCTACCCCTACTAAGGGTCCGCGTCTCGGCGGCAGTGCAGCACATGAGCGATTGATCTTCGCTAACATGTCCGCACAGCTCTTCGAGAACAAGAAGATCACCACCACCCTGACCCGCGCCAAGCGTCTGCGTCCACACGCAGAGCGCCTGATCACCTTCGCAAAGCGTGGAGATCTGGCCTCGCGTCGTCGCGTCCAGTCGGTTATCGCTTCGCGCTCGCGCACCAACAAGTCGATCGTTCACGAGCTTTTCGCGAACATCGCACCTGCTATGGCCGATCGCCAGGGTGGCTACACCCGCATCACCAAGATTGGTAACCGCAAGGGCGACAACGCCCCTATGGCTGTTATCGAACTGGTCATGGAACCGGTTTCGCCAAAGCAGGCAGTCGTCAAGGAAGCCACCCAGGCTACCGAGAAGGCAACCGAAGCTACCACCGAAGAAGCCTAAGCTTAAGCTTGTGAATCTTCACCGGTAAAACGGTCAAGTTATCCCCGGACAATCCGCAAGGAATGTCCGGGGATAACTATTTAACGCAACGAAGCCCGGCAAATCATTCGGTCCGGACGTGGTGCCTGTCCGCGGCGTTCATTCAGACGATAGGCCAGCCCAGTTGTACCGAGGCTTTGCGCGCCATGGTCATCACATCAATGTGGGTCAGGTTCCGGGAAAAAGCGGGTGCCATCGGGAAAGCGGTACGCGCGCGCGAAAAGAGAACCACCATGGGCGTACCAACCATCGTTGAATTCACGTAGATGCCGTCAATGTCAGCGCCAAGCTGCAGGTTGATCTCCTTAGCCCACGCTCGGCAAACATTCTTGGGCTGTCCATTCAAGGAAGCCGAGGCCCGATGTCTCAGCAGCCACGTAGATGTAGTCAAATCAAGGAGCTGAAGTGGGCGTATCGGCGACCACGCGGAGAGTGTTCGGCTCTTGTCGAAGGAAATCGCGCGAACTGTCTGAAAGACCTCGGCAAAGGCGGTGACGTAACTAGGAGTTGTGTAGGAGACTCCAATCCCGGGATGAACATTTACCGGGAGAGGATGAGGCTCCCATCTGAAAGCCTTGATTGGACCGTACTCGCGCAGGTTGTTCCATGGTGCGCCGAAGGCTCCGGAACTTGTGTGTATTCTCCACAGAGGTCCTTGCCAAATCCTCAAATCATGGGGGAGCAGGGTGAGCGGCACAGGTGGCTTGCGAGGATTCTTCGGTGCCTTGGCAGTCACTCGAATTCCAAATGAGAAACCAATTCCAGTACGGCTTCAAGTGCACCACCGGTAATAAGCCAATCCGCAGGGGAGCGCCCTCCGAGATAGTCCTCATTGGATTGGGTCATTACGGTTTCGATCGCCAGCGGGTGATAGAAACGCGGGAAAGCGGGAATCAGTTCCCGCAGTCCGGGGACCACGCCCTCGCTGGTGAACTGCCATTTCGGGAACAGGGATTGTTTCCCTTCACTTCGAGCTAGCGCGAAATAGTCACCCTTAGCTTTCGCGCGGCGCACATTCGCCTCGTCCCGACCAACGATCTGCGCAACTTCAGCGGTAGTGTAGGCGGATTTCTCCACCAGATCCAGTGATTTTGCTTGGGCGTCTAGGACGATCAAATCGGACTTCAGCCGTCCTTCAGGGCTTAAATCGGCCTCTGACAGGTCTGTGTTCTCCAGCAGGAAATTACGTTCGCCCTCGGTCAACGGTTCGCTGATGCTATCTGACACATCCGAAACTACGCGCAAGAAATCTCGGGGTGCCATGCTGCCACCGTGTTTGTCCAAGAAGATCTGTACCGTCGACTCCAGATCCTTCCGGATGTAGTTCATCGCGCCGCTCATAATCATGATGATACGCCGTATCCAACCGTGGATAAATAGGTAAACCCTGCCATGTGGACGACGGAACGCGAGAATCATGGACCGATGACGGCTACCGCGATTAAGCCGTGAATTACGACCACAAGCGTGCGGCAGAAATGTTCCGCAGTGAACGGAATCGATATGCGGGGGCGTCTTGGCATGCCCTGCCTGCCGAACAGGTTCATTCGCTCCCTGCGGCACTTGGCTGGAGGACTGCAGAGCGCGCGAATCGCAGTGCTGCCGGCAGGTCAAGATGCGGTAGAAAGCGCATGTCCAGCCGCGGTTGGGGCTTCGGTTCGCGATTCACTCTTGTTCCAAGGGATAATTGAAAGCATGAATTCGCAGTCAGAGATCATTGATCCATTCGGTACCACCGCTCTGGGTACTAGTTCGTCCCCGGCGCTGATCCGCATGCGCATGGTGCTTGGATACGACGGCGCAGCCTACAACGGCTGGGCGCGGCAGCCCAATGTCGTCGGTGTGCAGCAGCTGGTCGAAGAGGCACTGGAAACCCTGATCCGCCGCCTGGTCCGTGTGGTCGTCGCCGGACGCACCGATGCCGGGGTGCACGCGCGCCGGCAGGTAGTCCACTTCGATCTGACCGAGGAAGAGTATCTGGCTCTGCCGCGCAATTCGGATCTGTTACCGGGCCCGGCGCTTCTGCGCCGCATCAATGGCCTCTTGGGCCGCCAAGATAAGGCCGTGTGGGTCCATGAAGTGGCCAAGGCCGCCGAGGGTTTCGACGCACGCTTCTCCGCCTTGGCCCGTCGCTACTCCTACCGGATTGCCGACGGCATCCACCGCTGGGATCCACTGAGCCGGCAGCTGACCATGTGGTACCGCGAAGACATCAACATCGACCTGTTGAACGCCGAGGCCCGATCGGTCCTCGGACGCCACGACTTCCTCTCCTACTGCAAGCCGCGCCCGCGGGCCACTACCATCCGCACACTGCAGGAATTTGAATTCAGCCGTGCCGAAGACGGAAATATCGTGGTGCATTTGAAGGCCGACGCGTTTTGCCACAATATGGTGCGTTCGCTGATCGGGGCGGCGCTGCGTGTGGCCAGCGGCAGGGAAGAGCCCGGTTTCCTGGCCGAACGCCTGGCGCTGATGGTGCGCGATTCGAAGTCGATTCTGGCTCATCCGCACGCGTTGGTGCTCGAAGAGGTCTACTATCCTGATGACCACGAGCTCGCCGAGCGAGCGGCACTCACCAGGGCAAGACGCGACGTTTCGCAGAAGGATTCATTAAAAGACCTCGATTAATGACCCTTCGGGTGTCATTGCTCACCTAGAGGCACCTTTGTTTTGGTCGTCTGAGTGTTAATCGGCTAAACTTTTATGAGTTGTGTATGTCCACGTTCGACACTACACGCCCAAGCGTGACGGCTTAGTTGCATAGTCGCTGGTCTGCTGGGTGTGCGAACAATATATGGACGGCCGGTCATCATCAGTCCTCACCTGACGTACTGGTCTAAGCACAAGAACAACACGACAGTGCTCGTCACTGGAGGATCTCACGCCTCGACACCTGCGACTGTTTGACCAGAAACGAATCAACGTAAGGCAATTACTGTGCGTACGTACACCCCTAAGCCGGCTGACCAGACTCGTCAGTGGTTTGTCATTGACGCCACCGACGTAGTACTCGGCCGTCTCGCCGTCCAGGCCGCAACCCTGCTGCGCGGCAAGCATAAGCCAACCTTCGCAGCTCACATGGACATGGGCGACCATGTCATCATCATCAACGCCGAGAAGGTCGCCCTGACCGGTAAGAAGCTGAAGGACAAGCGCGCCTACCGTCACTCGGGCTTCCCGGGCGGTCTGAAGAGCGTTAACTACGCCGAGCTCCTTGAGAAGAACCCAGTTCTGGCCGTCGAGAAGGCCATCAAGGGCATGCTGCCAAAGAACAAGCTTTCCGACGCTCAGCTGTCCAAGCTGAAGGTATACCGCGACGCCGAGCACCCACACGCTGCTCAGGCTCCAAAGGTACTGGAAATCAGCCAGGTCGCTCAGTAGTACTGGCCCCGAGAACAAAGACTTAATAGGAGATTATCGTGGCTGAGAACGCTGAAGAGACCACCGAATTCGAAGGCGAAACCCCTTCGACTTACACCACCGAGACCGCTGCATCGACCGTCGTAGCCGACACCGAGCGCGCTCCACTAACCGTTCCAGGTGGCGCAGTAGGCCGCCGCAAGCAGGCTATTGCCCGCGTTCGCCTGATCCCAGGCTCGGGCAACTGGGTCGTCAACGGCCGCACCCTGGAAAACTTCTTCCCTAACAAGCTGCACCAGCAGGATGTTAACGAGCCATTCAAGGTTCTGGGTCTAGAAGGCGCATACGATGTTATCGCCCGTATCCACGGTGGCGGCATCTCCGGCCAGGCCGGCGCATTGCGTCTTGGCATTGCCCGCTCGCTGAACGAGATCGATCGCGATGCAAACCGCGCGGCGCTGAAGAAGGCCGGCTACTTGACTCGTGACGCACGCGTCATCGAGCGCAAGAAGGCTGGTCTCAAGAAGGCCCGCAAGGCTTCGCAGTTCTCGAAGCGCTAAACCTTACCCACAGGTTTCCCAAAGGCCCGCATCTTCGGATGCGGGCCTTTGGCCTTTAAACGCCCGTTTGTGACCTCTGAGCCATTAAAGTTTTCTCACATAGCGTTCCAAAGCTCACATGTGCACGGGTAAATCGATGCGCAGGGCTTATGATTGACGATGATGGCAAGGTTATTTGGGACCGATGGGGTCCGAGGAAAAGCAAACGAGTTGTTAACCCCCGAGCTGGCGCTGGATCTAGCGCAAGCAGCTTCGGTGGTTCTTGGTTTAAGTCAGTCGGAAGACGGACGCAAGCCGGTTGCCGTGGTGGCGAAGGATCCGCGTATCAGCGGCGACTTCCTCTCCGCCGCGATCGAGGCTGGTCTGGCCGCTTCCGGTGTTGACGTTAAGGATGCGGGCACGTTGCCGACTCCGGCCGCCGCATTCCTGGTCGGTGATCTCAACGCCGACTTCGGCGTGATGATCTCCGCCTCGCATAATGCCGCGCCGGATAACGGCATCAAGTTCCTGGCCCGGGGAGGCAAGAAGCTGGACGACGCGTTGGAAGACGCGATCGAAGCCTGCCTGGACATGCCGAACCCGCGCCCCACCGGTGGCGCCGTAGGAAGGATCTCGCGTTTCTCCGACGCCGAGGACCGCTACATCATGCACCTGCTGGCGGCTATGCCAAACCGCCTCGAAGGCGTCAAAGTGGTCCTGGACTGCGCCCACGGCGCGGCTTCGGGCTGCTCGCCAGAGGTATTCAAGAATGCCGGCGCAGAGGTCATTGTCATCGGCGCCGAGCCAGATGGCATCAACATCAATGACGGCTACGGCTCCACCCACCTGGAAAAGCTCCAGGCCGCCGTGCTCGAGCACGGTGCGGACCTGGGCATCGCACACGACGGCGACGCGGACCGCTGCCTCGCGGTGGACCACGAGGGCACCGTCGTCGACGGGGATCAGATCATGGCCGTGATGGCCATTGACCTCAAAGCCCGCGGCGAACTGGTGGATGACACCCTGGTGGCCACCGTGATGAGCAATCTCGGTTTGAAGATCGCCATGGAAGAAGCCGGCATCACGCTCAAGCAGACCGGCGTCGGAGACCGCTATGTGCTCGAAGGCATGCGCGAAGGCAACTACTCGCTGGGCGGCGAGCAGTCCGGCCACGTTATCTTCAGCAAGTACGCCACCACCGGTGACGGGGTGCTGACCGGCCTGCTACTGGCAGCCCGCGTGAAGGCCACCGGCAAGACCCTCAAGGAGCTTGCCTCCGTGCTCACCGTGCTGCCGCAGGTGCTGATCAATGTGCGCGGCGTGGACAAGGCAGGGGTTGCCGAGTGCGAACCGCTGCTCAATGAGATCGCCGGGACCGAGGCCCGCCTGGGTTCCACCGGACGGGTGCTCTTGCGCCCCTCGGGCACCGAGCCAGTGGTGCGCGTGATGGTCGAGGCCGCCACTCAGGACCAGGCCCAGCTCGAAGCGGAGCTGCTGGCCGGCGCCGTGGCAACGCACCTGGCGCTTTAAGGCAACCACCCAGTAAACATCAAGAAAACTCACACCCCCGTACCGCGTTCCCGCAGGGATCATGGTGCGGGGGTGTGGCATGCTAACTAGTAGTTATTGGGTTAGATATCTGGGGAGTAGTACTTCGTGACTTTGCGTATCAGCGTCATCGGCACCGGCTATCTTGGTGCAACCCATGCAGCGTGCATGGCAGAACTGGGCTATGAGGTCATCGGCCTGGATGTTAATCCGGAGAAGCTCCAGGCACTGGCGGCCGGGATCCTACCCTTCCACGAGCCGGGCCTGCCCGAGCTGCTGCGCAAGCATGTTTCCAGCGGGCGCCTGCGGTTCACCGACTCCTACGCGCAGGTGGCCGAACTGGCCGACATCCACTTTGTCACCGTCGGCACCCCGCAGCGCGCGGACTCCCAGTCCGCGGATATGAGCTATGTCGATGCGGCCGTGGACTCCCTGGTGGAACACATCAGCGGCGAGGCGCTGATCGTGGGCAAGTCCACGGTGCCCGTGGGCACCGCGCGCCGGCTGGCCGAACGCATCGAAGCCACCGCGAGCCCGGAAAGCCACATCACCTTGGCCTGGAACCCGGAGTTCCTGCGCGAGGGCTTCGCCGTGAAGGACACGCTGACGCCGGACCGCTTGGTCTACGGCCTGGGGGACGAGAGCGCGCTGGGCAAGCTGCGCGAGGTCTACGCACCGATCCTCGCCGCCGGCACCCCCGAGGTCGTCACCGACCTGGAAACCTCGGAGCTGGTCAAGGTGGCCGCCAACGCGTTCCTGGCCACCAAGATCTCCTTCATCAACGCCTTCGCCGAGGTCACCGAGAATGTCGGCGGGGACATCAAGACGCTGGCCGACGCGATCGGCCACGATGCGCGCATCGGCCGCAAATTCCTCAACGCCGGCGTCGGGTTCGGCGGCGGCTGCCTGCCCAAGGACATCCGCGCCCTCCAGGCGCGGGTCAGCGAGCTGGGCCTGAGTCAGACCATGGGCTTCCTCGCCGAGGTGGACCAGATCAACCTGCGCCGCCGCGACCGCGTGGTTTCGCTGGCTTCCTCGATCCTGGGGGAGCAGCTGGCGGGCAAGCGGATCTGCGTGCTCGGGGTGACCTTCAAGCCCGACAGCGACGACGTGCGCGACTCGCCGGCGCTGGACATCGCGGTGCGGCTGTACAACTCCGGGGCCGAGGTTTCGGTCTATGACCCGGAGGGCAATAAGAACGCGGCCGGACGTTTCCCGCGGCTGAACTATGTGGATTCCTGGCGCGAGGCGGCGAAGGCCGCGGACCTGGTGCTGCTGCTGACCGAATGGAACGAATTCCGGGCGCTGGACCCCCAAGAGCTCGGCGAGGTTGTTGGCACCCGCGCGCTGATCGATGGACGCAATGTGCTGGACCGCCCGATGTGGCGCGAGCAGGGCTGGGTAATCACCGGGCCCGGCGAGAAGTTCGAGCTCGACTAAAAGTAAACCCTGAAAAGAAAATGTGGTCTCTGCGTATCGCGCAGAGACCACATTTTTCTGATTTAAGAGGCTTTGCCTAGAAGCCGAATTCCTTCATGACCGCCGGCAGGTTTTCGATCAAGCGCGAGGCGCTCACGGTACCTTGCTCGGCGCTCACCCGGCCCAGATGGCCGTGGATGACCGCCGCGCAGGCGGTGAGCTCCATCAGGCGGTCATTGCTGACGGTCTCCAGGCCCTGGATGCCCGTTAGCGAGCTGTCGGAGAGCAGATAGCCGAGAATGCCCGTGAGCACGTCTCCAGAGCCTGCAGTCGCCAGCTGGGCCGCCGCATGGCAGACCACGAGGTTGGCACCGTCCGGGGCGACCACATAGCTGGTCGGACCCTTCAGCAGCACCACCGCGTTGTAGGCAAGAGCCACCCAACGGGTCCAGCGGATCGGGTCCTGGGCGACTTCCTCGGTGGTGACGCTCACTCCGGCGCGGCGCAGCAGCATGCGAAGCTCCTTGGCATGCGGGGTCAGCACGCGCGGCTGCTCGCTGGGTCCGGCGGGAACCACGTCCAGTCCGCTGGCGTCGATGACCGCCGGCTGGCGGCTGTCGAAGACGTTGGCGATAACCCCGGTGGGGGGAGTGCGGCTGTCGATTCCCGGGCCAATGGCCCAGGCCGAGATCTTCGCGCCGCGCCCGTGGAGGTGGCGGCGGGCCAAGGACAATGCCTCGGAGATCTGCTGGTCATCCAGCGGAACGGTTTCCGGGGCGGCAATGGACAGCAGTGGCTGCACCTCTCCGGGTACATGGGTGCGCAGCAGGCCTGCACCGCAGGCAACCGCGGCCCGTGCGGTCAGCAGCGCGGCACCGGGGTAGAGCGCGGAGCCGGCAATGAGGCCGAGGACGCCACGTTCGTACTTGTGGCGCCCGGCGTCCCGCCAGCTGCGGTGCTCATCGAGCAGCGCACGGGCCGAGAGCTCGTCGACCAAATCGGTTTCCGGGCTGAGCGCGGAAAAATCGAAGTCCAGGCCGGCCACCTGAATCTCACCGGTCACCAAGGGTGCGTCGCGGGAGATCAGTCCGGTCTTCAGCGCCCCGAAGGTGATGGTGCGCTCGGCAAGCAGCACCTGGTCATCGGCAACGCCGGTTTCGCAGTCCAGCCCCGAGGGAACATCGCAGGCCAGGACCCGTGCGCCGGTGGGCAGCTGGGGCAGCTGTGCCCCGGGGCGGTAGCCAATTCCATAGATCGCATCGATGACCAAGGCCGCCGCAGCCAGCTCGGACTGGCCTGCTGACACCGGCTTCACGGTGCCGGAAGCAGCGGTATAGGCCTTCAAGGCTTCGGTGTGGCAGGTGTCGGTGCACTGCAGGGCGAGGGTCTGGTAGCCGCGCTGGGCCAGTTCGGCCAACGCGTAGAGCCCGTCACCGCCGTTGTTGCCCGGACCGATCAGGGCGACCACCAGGGCGTCGGTGGCCGTTGGCGCTTGGGACAGCATGCTCTCGGCCGCGGCGGCGAGTTCGCTGGCGGCGGCGCGCATCAGCGCTTCACTTCCACGTGTGGAGATCTCTTGGGCCTCGACCGCACGGACTTGCGCAACACTGTAGACAGGGATCATAAGACAAACTTTACTCACCCAAGCGGTGATACGCCCGTTTTAACTGCTAACGTGTCGTTTTATCGCTCGGCGACAACCATGGCCACGGCCATATCGCCGTCATGTGACATGGTCAGATGCCAGGAAGTAATGCCGCGGTGTTCACTGGCGGCGGCGACGGTCCCGCGAATGAGCACCTGCGGATCTCCGGCCTCGTCCTTGGCGATGGTGCAATCCTGCCAATTCATACCTACCGGGGCGCCCAGAGCCTTGGCGATGGCCTCCTTGGCGGCGAATCGCACGGCCAGGGAGCGAAGCGGCAAATCGCGTTCCACGGCGGTGAAGAGTCGTTCACGCAGGCGTGGGGTGCGTTCGAGCTGTCGGCCAAAGCGTGGCACGTCGACAATGTCGACACCGATTCCTGCAATCATGATCTCCAGTCTATCCAGAGCCTTGGAAGAGAAAAAAATTGCGGGCACCCCCGAAGGGATGCCCGCAATTATGGAAAATGGCTATCCACTTAACTGCCGTGATTACGACGATCTCCAAGGCCTAGCAATCGATAAATTCGCCAATGACCTCGGAGCATAATACTCAGTTGTTGGACCCACTCGACTAATGGTGCCCGTTCGGCGGTGAACACGAGCGATATCCTGGTACGAACTAGGACCAGCTTCCACCGACGCCTCCAGCAACCGGAAGAACACCAACCCTCGGCTTTGAGCATGTCTGCGATTGAACCGATAGATAAACTCATCTAGATACCCTTGCAACTGCTCAGACTGCACGCTGCCTTGATATGTTCCATCCAATACACGCCTGACAAGCGAGAACAATCGATGAACCCCTGGCAAAGAAACATGCGCTGGCAATCCACTGACCGAGACATTATGTATTTCATGCTGAACACCAGCATTCTTCGTAGCCTTCAAATATCCACGCCAGCCATCAGTAACCAAGGTCGAACCTGGTTGGATTTGCTGGTGGATGAACCGCTCAAGGCTCGGGCTTTTTGCATCGGGCAGTATCTGCAACCTCGCTCGGCCGAAGCTTCGTCCTGACCTTTCGATCGCACCGGCAACCACTAACTTACCCGCGGCACCGCGTCCAGTAACCCCTGGTTTTCCTTTGCCGCCGAGATAGGTTTCATCCATTTCGACGTTTCCACTCAACAACTCATGATGACTATTGCTCATGACCGTCCGGAACTTTTGAAGCATGGTCCAAGCGCTTTGGTAACTGCCTAGGCCGGTGGTTCTTTGTAAACTCAGCGCCGAGATTCCTTGTTTTGATACGGTCATCAGCCAAGCCGCTTCAAACCATATCGTCAGAGGTGTTCGGGTACGATGAAATATAGTCCCTGACGTGGCACTGAAGCGGCGTCCGCAGCCAGAGCAACGATGGATTCCTGCCAGATCTGCCCAGTCCCCGATACTGAAACAACTTGGGCAGAGGAAGCCGTCCGGCCAGCGCAACCAGTCAAGATAGTCGGAACAGTCGGCGTCAGTGGGAAACCACGAGCGGAATTGAGCCAATGACGTTGGATAATCTTTTCCGGCCGTCGGTGAAGTCCGCATGCGTCAAACGATACGCGTACTTCGCCGGGATTACGGCAGTTAAGTGGATAGCCATTTTATGGAAAAGCGTAGACTACTCCACGGTTACCGACTTGGCCAGGTTTCGAGGCTGGTCCACGTCGAAGCCCTTGGCCGAGGCTAGTTCGCAAGCGAAGAGCTGCAGCGGCACGGTGGCCAGCAGCGGCATCAGCAGCGTTGGAGTCTCCGGGACGTAGAAGACCCACTCGGAGTAGTCCTTCACATCGTGATCGCCGTCTTCGGCGATGACCAGGGTCTTGGCGCCACGGGCGCGGACCTCCTGGATGTTCGAGACAACCTTCGAGTGCAGCGAATCGCGGCCGCGCGGGGAAGGAACCACCACGAAGACCGGCTGGCCGTCGTCGATCAGGGCGATCGGTCCGTGCTTCAGCTCGCCGGCGGCGAAGCCCTCGGCGTGGATGTAGGCGATCTCCTTGAGCTTCAGCGCGCCTTCCATGGCCACCGGGTAACCGACGTGGCGGCCCAGGAACAGCACCGAGGAAGCGTCTTCCATCGAGCGGGCAAGTTCCTTGATCTCGTCGGCGCGATCCAGGATGTCCTGGATCTTCGCCGGGATCTTGCCCAGGTCGGCCAGGATGTCCTTGATCTGGCCCTGGAAGAGGTTGCCGCGCAGCTGCGCCAGGTACAGGCCCAGCAGGTAAGTGGCGGTGATCTGCGCCAGGAAGGCCTTGGTGGAAGCCACCGCGATCTCCGGACCGGCGTGGGTGTAGAGCACCGCGTCGGATTCGCGCGGGATGGTCGAGCCGTTGGTGTTGCAGATCGACATGGTCTTTGCACCCTGCTCCTTGGCATAGCGCACGGCCATCAGGGTGTCCATGGTTTCCCCGGACTGCGAGATCGAAACGATCAGGGTCTTCTCGTCAACGATCGGCTCGCGGTAGCGGAACTCGTGTGAGAGCTCCACCTCGACCGGAATGCGGCACCAGGATTCGATGGCGTACTTGGCTACGGAACCGGCGTAAGCGCTGGTGCCGCAGGCGAGCACAACGATCTTGGAGATCTTGGAAAGTTCTTCCGGATCGATGCGCAGCTCATCGAGGGTCAGGCGGCCATCGGCGTCCGAGCGGCCCAAGAGGGTGTCGGCCACGGCGGCTGGCTGGTCGAAGATTTCCTTCTCCATGAAGGAAGGGAAGCCGCCCTTTTCGGCGCTGGCTGCATCCCAGTCAACGTGGAATTCCTTGCCTTCGGCAGGGTTGCCGTCGAAGTCGGTGATGCTGTGGGTATTCGGGGTGATGGTCACGATCTGGTCCTGGCCCAGTTCCACCGCACGACGGGTGAAGTCGATGAAGCCAGAGACATCGGAACCGAGGAAGTTTTCGCCATCGCCCAGGCCCAGCACGAGCGGGGAGTTGCGGCGGGCTGCCACGACGACGCCCGGGTGGTCTTGGTGAACTGCCAGCAGGGTGAAGGCACCTTCGAGGTGCTTCACGGCCAGCTGCATGGCCAGGGTGAGATCGCCATTGGCTTCGGTGCTGTAGAGCTTGCCCAGCAGGGCGGCTGCAACCTCGGTATCGGTGTCCGAGAGGAGCTCGACCCCTTCGGCCACCAGCTTTGCCTTGATGCCCGCGAAGTTCTCAATGATTCCGTTGTGGATCATTGCAAGCTTGCCGCCATCGGCCAGGTGAGGGTGGGCGTTGCCGTCGCTTGGCCCGCCGTGGGTGGCCCACCGAGTGTGGCCGATACCGGTGTGAGACCCAGGCAACGGTTCCTCGGCGATAACATTTTCCAGGTTGACAAGTTTGCCAGCCTTCTTGCGTGAGTGAATGGCACCATCGGCGACCACGGCAACACCGGCCGAGTCATAACCGCGGTACTCCAACCGACGTAAACCTTCAATTAGAACGTCAAGTGCACCGTGATCGGTGACTGAGCTTGACGCTCCCGCATATCCAACAATTCCGCACATAGGAAAAAGCGTACCGGTTGATTCCCCAATGATGGGAGATATCGTGGCGCATCACTCAAAAAGTCGCGTGTCATAGGTCACCGGAGAACGCGACCTAGGGGTCATGTGCAAAGAAAGCGATGGCAAAGTTTGGGTAGTTGGGGTAATCCTTGGCAGAATTTGTCTCCGTGGAACCACAAGGAACGTTAGAGACACCGATTACCCCTTTCGTCGAGCTAGAGCGCGAGACCTGGGCCCGTCTCTCTAACAAGATGGAACAACCCCTCAACGAAGAGGATATTGAACGGCTGCGCGGTTTAGGCGACGCGTTGGACCTCGATGAGATTCGCGACGTATACCTGCCATTGAGCCGTTTGCTGTACCTCTATGTCCAAGGCGCCGGGGCAACGCACCGGGCAACAACGACATTCCTCGGCGAGCAAACGAGCCGCACACCCTTTGTCATCGGCGTCGCCGGTTCGGTGGCGGTAGGCAAGTCCACCACCGCCCGCGTGCTTCGCGACATGCTGCGCCGCTGGCCGGAAACTCCGGACGTGCAGCTGATTACCACCGACGGGTTCCTTTACCCCAATGCAGAGCTTGAGCGCCGCGGCATCATGGACCGCAAGGGATTCCCGGAGTCCTATGACCGCCGCGCGCTGCTGCGCTTTGTCTCGGCGGTGAAGTCCGGTGTTCCGGAAGTCGGCGCCCCGGTGTACTCGCACCTGACCTACGACATCATTCCCGAAGAGCGCAATGTGATTCGCTCGCCGCAGGTGCTGATCGTCGAGGGGCTGAACGTTTTGCAGCCGGCGCGGACCCGTTCGGATGGAACCGTAGGCCTGGCGCTCAGCGACTTCTTCGACTTCTCCGTCTATGTCGACGCGCGGACCAAGGACATTGAAGAGTGGTACATCCGCCGTTTCATGAACCTGCGCTCGGGCGCTTTCGCCGACCCGGCGAGCTATTTCCACCGCTATGCGCAGCTGACCGACGACGAGGCGCGCGAGACGGCGCACGGCATCTGGAAGCGCATCAACGAACCGAATTTGAAGGAAAATGTGCTGCCTACCCGTGGCCGTGCGCAGTTGGTGCTGCGCAAGAGCGCGGATCATTCGGTGCACCGGATGCTGCTTCGCAAAATCTAGACATTCTTCCTAACGGGAACCGAATTTCTTACAAAATTTAAGTTTTCGCGCAAAATGTCCGCTCTCGCTGTGTTTTTGCTGTGTATGCTCAAATCATGCTTAAGGGATTCCGCGATTTTATAATGAAGGGCAACGTCGTCGATCTGGCGGTTGCCGTTGTGATCGGTGCCGCATTCGGTGCCGTAATTACCGCCCTGGTCGACAATGTGCTGATGCCATTGATCGCCGCCTTGGTCGGTTCGCCATCATTCGATGGCTTCCTGCTACTGACCATCAACGGAGTTGACATCAAGTTCGGTGTCTTCCTGACCGCACTGGTCAACTTCCTGTTGATCGCAGCAGCTGTCTACTTCGCACTGGTGCTGCCAATGACGAAGGCCAACGAAGCAATGGCCCGCCGCCGCGGCATTGTCGATGAAGAAGATCCTATCGACCCACAGCTGGCCTTGCTGGAGCAGATCCGCGACGAACTGAAAACACTCCGCTAACAACCCACACAAACGCGCAAGGGCCGCTGCTCTCAAACATGTTTTGAGCGTAGTGGCCCTTTACCTTTAACCTGCCAACGGGCGGTGGTCCGGAGGCTACGGGTACCAGCGCGGCATCGGTGGCAGAAAAGTGGGAAGATAGTTTGGTGAACTCTGAATCTCTTGAGGAAATCAACGCGCCGGAAGCAGGCGACACCGCTCCTTACATTGGTTGGGAACGCCGTGCAGTAATCGACCTGTCCGCGATTCGCAGCAACGTCAAGCAAGTCGCCGATCTGGTGGCTCCGGCTAAAGTCATGGCCGTGGTCAAGGCCGACGGATACGGGCACGGAGCTTTGCCGGTTGCCACCGCGGCACTGGAGGCCGGTGCGCGCTGGATTGGCTGCGCGCATGTGGCCGAGGCCCTGGCCCTGCGCGAGGCGGGCATCGAGGCGCCCATGCTCGCTTGGCTGCACACCAATGACACGCCATTCGAAAAGGCCATCTCCGAGGGAATCGACCTCGGAGTCTCCGGCTGGGATCTGGAGCTGATCGCGGCCGCCGCGCAGGCGGTACAGACCCCGGCCCGCATCCACCTGAAGGTTGATACCGGGCTTGGACGCAACGGATCCACCATGGCCGACCTTCCCTCCTTGCTGGAACGCGCCGCGAAGTTCCAATCCGAAGGCCTGCTGCGCGTCGTAGGAGTGTTCTCCCACCTTGCGGTCGCCGATGAACCGGAGCGCCCCGAAACGGATCTGCAGCTTGAGGTCTTCGATCAGGCCATCGAAATGGTGGAGGCCGCCGGGTTCAATCTGGAAATGCGCCACGTCGCCAATACCCCGGCGATTCTCTCGCGCCCGGACTCGCACCACGAAATGGTGCGCCTAGGTCTTGGCCTCTACGGGTTGAGCCCGTTCGAAGGTGAAACACCGGCCACCTATGGTTTGCGTCCGGCAATGAAGCTGGTCACCAAGGTCGCCAACGTGAAGAAGGTCAACAACGGGCAGGGCGTCTCCTACGGGCTGCGCTACCTCACCGCAAAAGAAACCTACCTGGCGCTGATCCCGATGGGATACGCCGATGGGCTGCCACGTGTGGCAACCGGTGCTCCGGTCACCATCCACGGCAAGACCTACCCGGTGCGTGGCACGATCGCCATGGACCAGTGCGTTATTGATCTTGGGCTGGATATTGATCCGGCCGAATTCCTCGGCGCCGAAGCGATTATCTTCGGCGAAGGCGGAGAGTCCGCGACCACCTGGGCGCACGCGGCCAACACCATCAACTACGAGATGGTCACCCGCATCTCACCGCGCGTCCCGCGCTACTACGTTGAGGGAACCTGGGGCCAAGCCGGTGACTAAGGAAGTTTTGGAATTTAGCTGCCAACTCGAAGACCTGACCGCGACCGAAGCGCTCGGTGAAGCACTGGGCGGTCGCTTGTCCGCGGGGGACTTGGTGATCCTCACCGGATCCCTCGGGGCCGGCAAGACCACCTTGACCCAATCGCTCGGGCTAGGCCTGAACGTCCGCGAGGGAATCATCTCGCCCACCTTCGTGCTGGCCCGCCAGCACCCGTCATTGGGGAATGGGCCGGGGCTGATCCACGTGGATGCCTACCGGCTCAACGGGGACAGCGACGTGGACACCCTTGATCTGGAATCCACCCTGGCCGATTCGGTCACCGTAGTGGAGTGGGGGCTTGGCAAGGTTGAGCACTTGAGTGATTCGCGGCTGGAAATCCAGCTGGACCGCGAGGTCTGGGCCGTTCCGGCGAGCAACCAGTGGGAAGAATCAGACGAAGAGCTAGACGAACCTCGCCTATTCACGCTCAAGGCCATAGGCCCGCGCTGGGCCGACGAGAATTTCACCGAACTGAAAAACGCTTTGCTGCAGGCCATCGGGCTGCAACACTCGGGAGAAACACATGCCTAACTATCTGTCCATAGACACCTCGGCGCACGCCTCGGTGGCGCTGGTCGATTGCACCACTGGTTCAGTAATCGCTCAGAGAACCTCGCCGAAAGGCAACGACCAGACCGAAACTCTGGCCAGCTATGTCCGAGACCTGCTGGAGGAGAACAATGAAGAGGGCAAGAACTTGGCTGGCATCTTCGTTGGCGTGGGTCCAGGACCCTATACCGGACTACGCGTGGGACTCGTCGCCGCACGGACCTTCGGCTTTGTCTGGAAGGTTCCGGTGCATGGGGTCTTGTCCTTGCATGCGCTCGCCGAACGGGTGCTGGACACTGAACAGGTACCGGCAGAATTTGTGGTGGCCGCTGATGCCCGCCGCAAAGAAGTGTACTGGGCCAAATACAATGCCACGGGTGAACTGCTGGACGGGCCCCACGTGGGAACAGCAGCGACCCTGCCTGCCTTGCCTGTCTACGGCGTGGGTGCCTCGCTCTATCCCGAACAACTAGTTGTTGCCGGCGCGCACGGTGTGGAAGAGTCGCTGGACTGGATCGCACAGGCAGGAGAGCTGGGCCGGCGCGGACTCAAGGATCTTGCAAAGGGCGTGGACTTGAGCGACACCGCTCCGCAGTACTTGCGTGAATCAGATGCCCAGGTACCGGCGTTCATGAAGAAGGCCAAAGCATGAGCATTACCCTTCGCGAGATGACATCCGAAGACATTCCCGCAGTCCACACGCTGGAAACCCAGCTGTTCCCCGAGGACGCTTGGCCACTGGCCGGATTCGAAGCCGAGCTGGCTCAGCTGGAGACCCGAAAATACTGGGTCTATGAGGACGCCGGTAAGATCATCGGCTACGCCGGCTTATGCACCGTGCTGCCAATCGCCGACGTGCAAACCATCGCGATCATTCCCGAGTACCAAGGCCAAGGACTAGGCCGGGCACTGCTGACGGAACTGATCAACACCGCACGGGCCAACCGCGCCTTGGATCTGATGCTCGAGGTGCGCTTTGACAACCCCTCAGCCATTGGACTCTATGAGTCCATGGGATTTGAGACCATCCATCGCCGCCCGCGATACTACAAGGGCGGCATCGATGCGCTGATCATGTGCCTTCCACTGCATACGCCAGACACCACGGAGGCCACCGAATGAGCACCCCGCAGCACCCCTTAGTACTGGGGATCGAATCCTCTTGTGATGAAACAGGAATCGGGATCGTGCGTGGTACCCAGTTGCTGGCCAACACCGTATCCAGCTCCATGGATGAACATGTGCGTTTCGGGGGAGTCATCCCGGAGATCGCCGCCCGCGCGCACCTCGAAGCGTTTGTGCCTACCTTGGAACAGGCGCTCGCCGAAGCTGACGTGACCTTGGAGGAAATCGACGCCATCGCTGTCACCAGCGGACCCGGGCTAGCCGGGGCACTTATGGTGGGCGTGGCCGCGGCAAAGGCGCTGGCGCTGGCCACCGACAAACCGCTGTACGGCATCAACCACCTGGTTGCACACGTGGGTGTCGGGGTGCTTGAGGGTACTGTACTTCCACCGACCTTCGGCGCGCTGCTGGTCTCCGGTGGCCACACCGAAATCCTGAAAGTCACCTCGTTGACCAACGACGTGCAGCTGCTTGGTGCGACCATCGATGATGCGGCTGGCGAAGCCTATGACAAGACGGCTCGTCTGTTGGGGCTCGGATATCCAGGTGGGCCGGCCATAGACAAAGCAGCCAAAGACGGAGACAAAAAGGCGTTCCGTTTCCCGCGAGGGCTGTCGCTGCCAAAATTCGTGGGTTCCGCCGAAGCGCCGGGCAAGCACCGGAACAACTTCTCCTTCTCGGGTCTGAAGACCGCCGTGGCGCGTTGCGTGGAGCATTTCGAAGCGTCGGGGGAGCCGATCCCGGTAGCGGATATTTCCGCATCTTTCCAGGAAGCGGTGGTGGACGTGATTACCTCCAAGGCTGTGCGCGCTATGCAGGAGAATGGCCTGAAGACTTTGCTGCTGGGTGGGGGAGTGGCTGCCAATACACGATTGCGTGAATTACTGGCTGCGCGTTGCGCTTCGGCTGGAATCACGTTAGTGGTTCCGCCGTTCTCGCTGTGCACGGATAACGGGGGCATGGTTGCCGCGCTTGGTGCTCAGTTAGTGGCCGCTGGCGCCGAGCCTTCGGGACTGGATTTTGCTACAGATTCGTCGCAACCGGTAACCGAGATAGTTGCACAGTGGTGCTAGTTGTAAAAAATCACCGTGAACATCAAACTTGATATCAGCAAGTTGCATTTTCACAACAATGTGTACCATGAGTTTGACTAAGAAATCTACGAAACGCCGGCGAATACCCCCGACTGATTACTGGTGGCTCCTCCAACCAGGAATGGTTTCGTTCAACTTAGTTAGTCGTTCCTCCGGCAGCTTTTTTTGACTTCGGTTTTGGTGCTGTATGTGCAGCCAAACGCCCAAAGTATGTTCGAGTTCTGTCGTGTAATTACGGTACCTTGGAAAATGCCCAGCCTGGGAAACATAATCTGCAACCATCTGAAGTCTGTCTAGCCAGTGTCGGGCCAACACATCATGGCGCGAGGTAGCTCGCCATTCAAGGGCAGAGTCAAGAAGGAATACTTTTCCAGGCGACATCTCGCCACGCGCGTATGACCTTTGCTGGCTGACTAGCCACGCATGAAGTCTCGCTTCTTTTGCGGTTGCTTTGGTAATAGGTAGTCGATCGTTTTCGTCAATAAATTCTTTCATCAAGTTCAACTGCTTCCGCCATTGAATGGATGGCCGATCCGGGTGGCGTGAATTTAGAGCTTCAAGATGCCTCGACTGGAAACCAGGCTCGTATTGTTCGCGCCTTCGCAAATGAAAATGTACCGTTGAAACGTTGCGTGCACATAAATCTGCGATTTCACGGGCCGTCAGCCCGGCACTATACATGAGGTCCCACTCAGGATGCCTTGAATCTTCCCATCCAGTCATGGAACGATCCTATTTTGATGTTCGTAGATTTGTCTATGCGCGGTTTGGCTTCCAGATATTTTATTTATAGGACTAATTTGAATTTTGAGCAATTCAGGCAAACGCGATTCATATCTTTAATGTATGCTAATTGTTAAGGTTTGCCTTTACTTATTTAATTAATGATTTATGGTTAAGTATATCTATAAGTTTCTAATCATTAATCCCGGTTACGCTGATTACTTGAATGGTATGAAGGATAATTTCCGCGCAATTCGATGAATGAGCGTTTTCTTTCTACTGACTTTAAGAATAATCGTCATCTAGGCAGAGAATTTTAGATCCAAGCTAGGATTTCGCACTAGACTTGAGTGGAAGTTGCTCGCTTCGCTTTGGGCTCCTTCCTAGCGGTTTAGTATCCACGCCGTTTCCGACGGGTCAGATCATCGAGCAACTCATTGCCAAAGGTGAATATGATGCATAGGGAAAAGTGAGTCCCTTGACACTAGCTGGCAAGCAATCTTGCTCGC